>JBHEMN010000035.1:0-10289 GCA_046262575.1 Jatrophihabitantaceae bacterium | reverse complement strand
GGGAACGCCGCTCGGCGCGCGGCGGTGAACGCGTCACCCTCAGCGGGGTCGTCGGTACTGAGCAACTCGGCCGCGCCGTTCGCCGCACAGGCGGCTTCCATGAGGGCGATCTCTTCGGCCGCTGCCGCGCCGGGCGCGTCGGAGCGGGCGATGAGCAGCGCCTCGGCGTCGCGGTCGAGCCCCATCGCGACGTAGTCCTCGACGGCGTTGATTGAGGTGCGGTCCATCAACTCGAGCATCGACGGCCGCGACTGACTGGTTATTGCCAGGACGGCGTCCGCAGCGGCCTCGACCGAGGCGAACGTGGCCACCAGGGTCGAGGCCGGCGGCTGGGCCGGCACGAGCCGCAGGGTGAGTTCGGTGATCACGCCGAGCGTCCCCTCCGAGCCCACGAACAACTTGGTCAGGGAGAGCCCCGCTACGTCTTTGAGTCGGGGGCCGCCGAGGCGCACCGCGGTACCGTCGGCCAGCACCACCTGCATGCCCAGCACGTAGTCGGTGGTCACGCCGTACTTGACGCAACAGAGTCCGCCGGCGTTCGTTGCCGCATTCCCGCCGATCGAGCACATCTCGAACGAGGAGGGATCAGGCGGGTACCACAGCCCGTGCTTGGCGGCGGCCTTCTTCACCTCGACGTTGAGCAGACCCGGTTGGGTGATCGCGACGCGCGAGACCGGATCGATGGTGATCGCGCGCATGCGTTCCAGGCAGAGCACGATCCCGCCCTCGACCGCGGTTGCGCCGCCGGACAGCCCCGAACCAGCGCCGCGCGGCACGACCGGCACGCGCCGGGCAGCGGCCCAGCGCAGCACGGCCTGCACGTCCTCGGTACTCGTGGCCCGCACGACCGCGGCCGGCCAGCCGGCAGCCGGGTCACGCGCCCAGTCCTGGCGGTAGGACGCCATCACGTCTCGGTCGGTCAGCACGGCGCCGGGGGGCAGATCGGCGACCAGCGCCGCCACATCGAGCGTCATGCCCCGATTGTGCTCGCCCGCGGGCGGTCCTACTAAACAACGCCGCTCCCGCCCGCTCTCTCCAATAAACTGGACTGCATCCGGTGCGGCAATGGCGCAGACTGACCGGTCATGGGGTACGTCGACGTCGCAGGCCTGAGCCATGCCCTGCCTGACGGACGGCTGCTGCTCGACCTGGTCAGCTTCCGGATCGGGGAGGGCGCCAAGGCGGCTCTCGTGGGTGCCAACGGTGCCGGCAAGACCACGTTGCTGCGCATCATCGCCGGCGACCTGACCATCCAGCGGGGAGCAGTCGGGCGCACCGGCGGTCTCGGTGTGATGAGACAGTTCATCGGCTCCGTGCGCGACGCGAGCACTGTCCAAGAATTTCTCGTCGGGCTCGCCCAAGCGCCGGTGAAGGGCGCCTGGGACGGCCTGGAGGCCGCTGAGCTCGTGCTCATGGAGCGCGACGACGAACGCTCTCAGCTCGACTACGCCCACGCCCTTACCCACTGGGGCGATGTAGGCGGCTACGACGTCGAGGTCCTGTGGGACACCGTGACGGTGGCTGCGCTCGGCCTGCCTTTCGACGCGTGCAAGTACCGCGAGCTGACGACGCTGTCCGGCGGCGAGCAGAAGCGGCTGGCCCTCGAGGCGCTCCTGCGCGGCCCCGAGGAGGTGCTGCTGCTCGACGAACCGGACAACTACCTCGACGTCCCTGGTAAGCGATGGCTGGAGGACCGCCTGCGTGAGACCCCGAAGACCGTGCTGTTCGTCAGCCACGATCGCGAGCTGTTGGCTACCGTCGCCGACCGGATCGTGACCGTGGAGGGTGGCACGGCGTGGGTGCACGGCGGCGGGTTCGCGTCCTACCACGAGGCGCGCTTGGCCAAGCACGACCGGATGGCCGAATTGCGGCGGCGCTGGGACGAGGAGCACGTCCGGCTGCGCGAGTTGGTCCGCACCCTGCAGCAGCAGGCCAAGATCAGCCCCGACATGGCGTCGAGGTACCGGGCGATGTGCACCCGCCTGGAGAAGTTCGAGGCGGCCGGCGCGCCTGCGGACAAGCCCGAGGAACAGCGGGTGACGATGCGACTGCGGGGAGGTCGAACGGGAATCCGGGCCGTCAGGTGCGAAGGGCTGGAGCTGGACGGGCTGACGCACCCGTTTGACGCCGAGGTCTACTACGGCGAACGGGTGGGCGTGCTCGGTGCGAACGGAGCCGGCAAATCGCACTTCCTTCGACTGCTCGGCGGGGAGCGGGTAGCGCATGGCGGCGAGTGGCGCCTCGGTGCGCGGGTTGTGCCCGGTCTGTTCGTGCAGACTCACGCACATCCCGAATGGCACGACCGCACCCTCGTCGATCTGCTGTGGGCGGGCGAGCAGGGCAGGGCCGGTGTCGACCGTGGGCGTGCGATGGCCGCGCTGCGGCATTACGGGTTGCAGCAGCAGGGCGATCAGACGTTCAGCACCCTGTCCGGCGGTCAGCAGGCCCGCCTGCAAATCCTGCTGCTGGAGCTGTCGGGCGCGACCCTGTTGCTGCTCGATGAGCCGACCGACAACCTCGACGTGCTCAGCGCAGAGTCGCTCGAGCAGGCCTTGGACGCGTTCGAGGGGACGGTGCTGGCGGCGACTCACGACCGATGGTTCGCGCGCTCATTCGACCGGTTCCTGGTGTTCGGCGCGGACGGCGTGGTCTACGAATCGAGCGAAGCAGTCTTCGACGAAAGCCGGGTCTCGCGGCCCGGATGAGCCTGCCGGCGGTTCAGGCCGGCACGGCGAACGCGACGATGTTGTCGCGGTAGTTGCCGGTCCGCGCGTCGAACGGGCCGCCGCAGGTGACGATCGCCAGCCGTCCGACACTCTTCTGGTCGAAGATCTGCCGGTAAGGCAATTGCGTCTTGTAATACGTACGCACGCCCGTGATCGTGAACGTCAAACGGGTCTGCTTGCCGTTGCGCAGCCCACCGACGTACACGACGTCACCCGGGTTCAGCGTGCCAATGCGGCCGAGCACCCCGTCGACGCCCTTGAAGTTCACGTGCCCGTCGAGAATCGCGGTGCCCTCGGTCGCGCCGGGCTTGGCGCCACCGTTCCACCAGCCGACTGTTCTTGGGTTGACCGGCACGTCGAGTGCACCGCTGGGTAGCGTGCTCACCCCGACGATCGGCGCCTTTGCGCTGAGCTTGGGGATCTCGATCATGTTCGGCACGACGAACGTGCTCGGCGAGCCGGACGCTGTCGGAATTGTGCCGACGTTGCGGGACCCTGACTGGGCCACCGTGGCGTGATGGGCGCCCGAATGGGAGGAGCTGCGCCAGATGAGAGCCAGACCGACGAGGACAACGATCGCCGCGAGAGCCCCCAAGGCGGGCACCCAACGGGATTTTGTCGACCGGCGTGCCGGGGTCGGCGCCTCGTCGCTGCTCATCTCGTCCTCCGTCCCGGCGGGCGACGGCGTCATCTTGCGTATGTAACGCAGTGGCTTGCGGTGCTCCCAACCCGGGGCCGTGCGGATTTGGCCGGAGGTCGCACCCCCGGTAGGGTTGCAGGTTGGTGCGCAGGAGCCTGCGCGCGCAGGCCATGCCTCGGGGTCACGGATAGCCGAAATGTCTCGTCCGGACCGACCGCGGGGGCGCCGCTCCGCGGCGTGAAGACCGATCAGGAAGTAGCGACGGTGACCAACCGAGGTACCTATACCCCAAAGCCTGGCGAGATCGAGCGCCGCTGGCACGTCATCGACGCGAACGACGTAGTCCTCGGCCGGCTCGCCAGTCACGCTGCGAGGCTCTTGCGCGGTAAGCACAAGCCCGAGTTCGCGCTGCACGTCGACACCGGTGACTTTGTGGTTGTCGTCAACGCCGCGAGGGTGGCCGTTTCGGGGGCCAAGCGCGACGAGTTCCGCTACCGGCACTCCGGTTACCCGGGTGGGCTGTCCAGACGCACGGTCGGTGAACTGCTCGAGTCCAAGCCCGAGCGCGTTGTCGAACTGGCGGTCAAGGGCATGCTACCCAAGACGACGCTGGGCCGGGCCCAGCTGAAGAAGCTCAAGGTCTACGCCGGACCCGAGCATCCACACGCGGCACAGAAGCCCAAGCCGTTCGAGATCAAGCAGGTTGCCCAGTGACGACACCCGCCCGCCCCGCCGCCCCCATCGTCGGCCGCCGCAAGGAGGCCATCTGCCGCGTTCGCCTCGTGCCGGGCACCGGCGTGTTCAAACTCAATGGCCGCTCGCTCGAGAACTACTTTCCGAACAAGGTGCACCAGCAGCTCATTCGCGAGCCATTCGTGACGTTGGAGAAGGACGGCCAGTTCGACGTTCTGGCCACCCTCGTCGGCGGCGGTGTCACCGGTCAGGCCGGCGCGCTGCGGCTGGGCATCTCCCGGGCGTTGATCGCGTTGGTGCCCGACGATCGCCCGACGCTGAAGAAGGCTGGCTTCCTGACCCGAGACCCGCGGGCCAAGGAGCGCAAGAAGTACGGCCTGAAGAAGGCCCGCAAGGCTCCGCAGTACTCGAAGCGCTAAGCGCCTTGCGGCACGAGCGCGGCGACGCGGAGGGCAGCGACGCCGAGGGCAGCGGCGCCGAGGGCAGCGGCGCCGAGGGCAGCGGCGCCGAGGGCACCTGGGCCAGTCACCCGCGGCTGTTCGGCACCGACGGCGTACGCGGGCTGGCGAATGCCGAGCTGACGCCCGAGCTGGCGTTGTCCGTGGCGAGCGCGGCGGCGCGAGTTCTTTCGGCACACGACGAGACGCACCGTCCCGTCGCCGTCGTCGGCCGTGACCCCCGTGCCAGCGGGGAGATGCTCGAGGCGGCCGTCGTCGCCGGACTCACCTCCGCCGGCGCTGACGTGCTGCTGGTCGGCGTGCTGCCCACTCCGGCGATCGCCTATCTCACCGGCAGCTACGGGGCCGACATAGGCGTCATGCTGTCCGCCTCGCACAACCAGATGGCCGACAACGGTGTGAAGCTGTTCGGGCGCGGTGGCCACAAGCTGGCCGATGACATCGAGGCCGAGGTCGAGGCAGTCGTGGCTGCCGGCTCGGCCTGGGCACGGCCGATCGGGGCGCACGTCGGCCGGGTGCGCAGCGCCCCGGACGCCGCAGCACGTTACCTCGACCATCTGGCGGGTGCCGTCACCAGCTCACTGAGCGGCCTGCACGTGGTGGTCGACTGCGCGCACGGCGCGGCGTCCGTCGTGGCCCCCGAGCTGTATCGCCGCGTGGGTGCCCGGGTGACCGCCCTGGCCGCTGCGCCGGACGGGGTCAACATCAACCTCGGCGTCGGCTCCACGCATCCGGCCTTGCTGGCCAAGGCGGTGACCGACGCCGGCGCGGATCTCGGGATAGCGCACGACGGGGACGCTGACCGCTGCCTGGCAGTCGACGCGTCGGGGGAGCTGGTCGACGGTGATCAGATCTTGGGTCTGTGCGCGATCGCGCTGCGGGAGGCTGGCGCTCTGTGCGCGGACACCGTCGTCACCACCGTCATGAGCAATCTCGGCTTCCACCGCGCGATGCGTGAGTTCGGCATCACCGTGATCACGACCGCGGTGGGTGACCGCTACGTCCTGGAGGCGTTGCGCGAGCGCAAGCTGAGCCTCGGCGGTGAACAGAGCGGGCATGTCGTCTTCACCGGCGCCGCCACGACGGGCGACGGCCTGCTGACCGCGTTGCACGTGATGGCCCGGATGGTCACGACGGGCCACTCCCTCGCGCAGCTGGCCGCCGTCGTGCAGCGCCTGCCGCAGGTCCTGGTCAATGTGCCCGTCGCCGACCGGTCGGGCGTCGCGTCGTCGACGGTAGTGCAGGCTGCGCTCGCCGATGCGGAGGCGGAGTTGGGCGATGACGGCCGTATCCTGCTGCGCCCCTCGGGCACCGAGCAGTTGGTGCGGGTGATGGTCGAGGCACCGACCCAGCAGCAGGCCGACGCGATAGCCCGCCGCCTCAGCGATGTCGTTTCCTGCGCCTGAGCACCATTGCCCAGGCGCTGTCAGCGTGAATTGCGGATCAGATCGGCGCCCTTCTCGGCGATCATGACGGTCGGCGCGTGGGTGTGACCGCGGATGATCGTCGGCATCACGGAGGCGTCGACGATACGCAGGCCGTCGACGCCGCGGACTCGCAGTTCGGTGTCGACCACCGAGTCGCCATCGGCGCCCATCCGGCAGGTGCCCACCGGGTGGTAGAGGGTCTCGGCCTGGGCGCGCACGAACTCTTCGAGATCAGTCTCGCCGGGGCCCGGCTCCATCTGCGCGCTGACGTGCCGGCGCAGGGCGGAGGTGGCGAACAACTCTTGGCACTGCCGCACGCCTTGGACGATCCGGGCGAGATCACGAGGCGCAGTCAGGTAACCCGGGTCTATCTGCGGCGCCACGGACGGATCTGCGGAGCGCACCGTCACGCTGCCGCGGCTGTCAGGCTGGAGCAGAATCACGCCAACGGTGATGCCGTGGCCGGGCGGTTTGACCTGGCCGTGGTCGATGAAGGGTACGGGCGCGAACACGAACTCCAGGTCCGGCACGGCCAGGGAGGGGTCTGACCGGCCGAAAGCAACCCCCTCGGCGATGTTGGACGTGAGCATGCCTCGGCGGCGGGTCAAAAACTTCACCAGCTCGGTGGGCTTCTCGGCGTTGACCAGGGTGACCCGGTCCGGTGAGTGCATGATCACCGCCGTCGACAGGTGATCCTGCAGGTTCCGTCCGACTGCCGGGTGCGCGACGAGTGGCTCAACGTCGGCGTTGCGCAGCATGTCGGGGTCACCGATCCCCGAGAGCTGCAGCAAGTGGGGAGAATGCACCGAGCCAGCACTCACGATGACCTCGCGGGTGGCCGTCACCTCGGCGATCGTTCCGGCGCCAGTGCGGTACAGGACGCCGACCGCGCGTTTGCCGTCGAACCGGACGCGGCGGGCGGGCGCATCAGTGAGCACGGTGAGATTTCGGCGGTGGCGTATCGGCTTGAGGTAGCCATCGGCCGCGCTCCACCGCCGGCCGCGGTGCTGGTTCACCGGCGTGGGCGCGTAGCCGTCAATGCTGGGGACGTTCAGTTCGGGCAGGCGCTGCATCCCCGCATCGGCGCAGGCTCCGAAGAACGCCGCACGCAACGGGTTCGGCGAACGCAGTTCTTCGATCCAGAGCGGGCCGTCGGTGCCGTAGGTCTGCGCAGAATTGCTTCCCTCACGCCGTTCGGCCCGGTGGAAATACGGCAGGACCTCGTCATAGGTCCAGCCGGCACCCCATGCGTCGTAGTCGGCCCGCGCACCTCGCACCCACATCTGCGCGCTGATCGATGAAGATCCACCGAGCGTCTTGCCGCGTGGCCAGTACAACTCCCGTCCGGCGAGTTCCTGCTGCTTGGCAGTGAACAGCTCCCAGTCGTAGGCGGTGTGGAACAGTTTCGGGAACGCCGCGGGAATCTTGATCTCCCGTTTGCGGTCGGGGCCACCTGCCTCCAGCAATACGACACGGATCCTCGGGTCGGCGCTCAGGCGGTTGGCCAGGACGCAACCTGCCGAACCTGCGCCGACGATGACGTAGTCGTACTGGTCAGCCATGGACCCCCCTGAGGGTGACATTCCTGAACGCTACCCCGTAGGTATTTCGGCCCGAGCGGCGTCGGGCACCGGCGAAGAGCACGGTCGGTCGAGCAGCGAATGGTTCTTTCACCAGTCGGGTCAGCAAAGACTGCCCTGACCGGTCGGCTGAAGTAGGGCACCGGCCGGCGGACGACGAGCGAGGCGACATCATCTGGGGACGGTCCAGCTACGTGAGCGGAGTCCGCGACGCGGCACGGGCGCCCCAATTCTCAGGCGCTCACCGTGATCTCGTGAATCTCGTCCGCTGGGTGTCCGGTGCGTTCGTGAATGCGTTGGACGGCCTCTGCGCTCGGACCTTCCGACAGACAGAAGACGTGACCGGTCTTGGGGTCGGCCCACGCGTGCTGGAAGTTGACGCCCTCATCCCCCTGGATGTCGAGATCCGCCTGGTGAGCGGCGGCCAACGCCTCGGAGGTGACTCCGGTCATGCTCGTGTGCACATCCATGAACTGCGCCATCTGGTCCTCCAAGGGGTGGGTGCTGGCTTGTGCCAAGGGTATTGCTACCCCCTGCCCGCCGGAAGGGCAGCAACTGCAAACAGCTGCGCACGCACGTCCGGGTCAACTCGGCGCGGGGATGCTGTCGGGATCGTCCGGCCCGGGCATCGGCTCGACGGGCGCAGGCGGAAGGGTCTCCGGGGTATCCGGCAACAGTGGCCCCGCATCGTCGGGCACCGGCTCGCTCGGATCGATCGGGGGGTAGTTGTCGGGGTCCGGTCCTGGCTGCACCACGTCTGCATTACTACCCGAACAGGACCCGCGCGGGCAATCACCCGCCGCCCGAGCCTGCCCCTGCGCTGAGCACCTGCGCTGAGCACCTCCGCCAGGCCTGTGGTCCTCGCTCCCGTACCCTCGGTCGCATGTGCGGCATCGTCGGATACGTCGGACCCCGCCCAGCCCTGGATGTCATCGTGGAGGGGCTGCGTCGCCTGGAATATCGCGGGTACGACTCCGCCGGCGTCGCGGTCATCGGCGCCGGCGCTCTGCAGATCGCCAAGAAGGCTGGCCGCATCGAGAATCTCGACAAGCTCATTGCCGACGGACTCGCCACCCGTCCGATCACCGGCTTCACCGGAATGGGCCACACCCGTTGGGCGACGCACGGCGCGCCGACCGATCGCAACGCCCACCCGCACACAGACGCGAGCGGCCGTATCGCGGTCGTGCACAACGGCATCATCGAAAACTTCAGCGCCCTGCGCGCCGAGTTGGAAAGCGCGGGCGTCGAGTTCGTCAGCGAAACCGACACGGAAACGGTCGCCCACCTCGTGGCGGCATACCTCGCCGCGCACGGCGGCGCACTCGCCGACGCCGTTCGGGCAGTCGTAAGACGGCTCCAAGGCGCGTTCACGCTGGTCCTGCTCGATGCCGAGCAGCCCGACGTCGTCGTTGCGGCGCGGCGCAACTCGCCCCTGGTGCTCGGCGTGGGCGACGGGGAGAACTTCCTCGGCAGCGACGTCGCGGCGTTCATCGAGTACACCCGCGAGGCTGTCGAGCTCGGCCAGGACCAGGTCGTCGAGATCCGTCGCGACGGCTACACGATCACCGACATCGACGGCAGCCCCGTTGCCGGTCAGCCGTTCCACATCGACTGGGACCTCGCCGCCGCCGAGAAGGGCGGCTTCGACTACTTCATGCTGAAGGAGATCCAGGAACAACCCAGCGCCGTCCGGGACACGCTGCTCGGACATCTCGTCGGCGGCCAGATCGTTCTCGACGAGCAGCGACTGGACCGGCAGGACCTGCGGGAGATCGACAAGGTCTTCATCGTGGCGTGCGGAACGGCCTATCATGCCGGGCTGATCGGCAAGCAGGTCATCGAGCACTGGACCCGCATCCCCGTCGAGGTCGAGATGGCATCAGAGTTCCGCTACCGCGACCCGGTGCTCGGCCGGCAGACGCTCGTCCTCGCGATCAGCCAGTCGGGCGAGACCGCGGACACGCTCGAAGCGGTGCGCCACGCGCGAGGACAGAACGCCAAGGTGCTCTCGATCTGCAACACCAACGGCGCGCAGATCCCACGTGAGTCCGACGCCGTGCTCTACACACACGCGGGACCCGAGATCGGGGTGGCCGCGACCAAGACGTTCTTCGCGCAGATCGCCGCGGTCGAGCTCGTCGGGCTCGCGCTCGCGCAAGCCCGCGGGACGAAGTACGGCGACGAGATCGCCATTGAATTCGAAGCGATGTGCGCCATTCCCGACCAGATATCGGCCACCCTTGCTCAGATGGAGCCGGTGCGTGAGCTGGCGCGGGAGATCGCCTCGGCCAAGGCAATCCTGTTCATCGGCCGTCACGTCGGCTACCCGGTCGCGCTCGAAGGGGCACTGAAGCTGAAGGAACTGGCCTACATGCACGCCGAGGGGTTCGCGGCGGGGGAGCTGAAACACGGCCCGATCGCGCTCATCGAGGACGCCATTCCGGTTGTCGTGGTGATGCCCTCACCGACCGGTCGGCCGGTTCTGCACCAGAAGATGCTCAGCAATGTTGCCGAGATCAAGGCCCGCGGTGCCCGCACTATCGTGATCGCGCAAGCGGGCGACCTGGAGGCGCGTGAACACGCCGACCACGTGATCGAAGTGCCTGCGGTGCCCACCCTGCTGTCACCGTTCGTGACGACGATTCCCCTGCAGGTGCTCGCTGTCGAGATCGCGCAAACGCGCGGCTGCGACATCGACAAGCCTCGTAACCTCGCCAAGTCGGTCACCGTCGAGTAGCGCGATGAATGCCTTAGGCTCGCGG
>JBHEMN010000034.1:0-11438 GCA_046262575.1 Jatrophihabitantaceae bacterium | reverse complement strand
GAACTTGCGCGGTCCGTCCTTCACCATCGGGTCCTCCGGCTCGGTGTCGACGACGACGATGTTGCCCGGCGACAGCTCTCCGAACAGGATCTTCTCCGACAGGGCGTCCTCGATCTCGCGCTGGATGGTTCGGCGCAGCGGCCGGGCGCCCAGCACCGGGTCGTAACCCTTCTTGGCCAGCAGCGCCTTCGCGCTCGTGGTGAGCTCGAGCCCCATGTCCTTGTTGCGGAGCTGGACATCGAGGCGGGCCGACATGAGATCGACGATCTCGACGATCTCGTCCGGCGTCAGCTGGTGGAAGACGATCATATCGTCGATGCGGTTGAGGAACTCCGGCCGGAAGTGCTGCTTGAGCTCGTCGTTGACCTTCTGCTTCATCCGCTCGTAGTTGGTGCTCGCGTCGTTGGAGGCCTGCAGCCCGAAACTCACCGACTTGGACACGTCGCGCGTGCCGAGGTTGGTGGTCAGGATCAGGACGGTGTTCTTGAAATCGACGACACGGCCTTGGCCGTCGGTGAGCCGGCCATCCTCGAGTACCTGCAGCAGGGTGTTGAAGACATCCGGGTGGGCTTTCTCGATCTCGTCGAAGAGCACGACGCTGAACGGCTTGCGTCGCACCTTCACGGTCAGCTGGCCCCCCTCGTCGTAGCCGACGTAGCCGGGAGGCGCACCGACGAGCCGCGACACCGTGTAGCGGTCGTGGTACTCGGACATGTCGAGCTGGATCAGCGCGTCGTCGTCGCCGAAGAGGAACTCCGCCAGCGCCTTGGACAGCTCGGTCTTACCGACGCCGGACGGGCCGGCGAAGATGAACGAGCCGCCCGGCCGCTTGGGGTCCTTCAGCCCGGCGCGGGTCCGCCGGATGGCCTGGGACACGGCCTTGATCGCCTGTTGCTGGCCGACGACACGCTTGTGCAGCTCGTCCTCCATGCGCAGCAGCCGGGCCGTCTCCTCCTCGGTGAGCTTGAAGACCGGGATGCCTGTCCAGGTGGCGAGGACTTCGGCAATCTGCTCGTCGTCGACCTCGGCCACGACGTCGAGGTCGCCGGCCTTCCATTCCTGCTCGCGCTTGCCCTTCTCGGCCTGGAGGGTCTTCTCTTTGTCGCGCAGCGACGCCGCCTTCTCGAAGTCCTGCGCGTCGATAGCGGATTCCTTCTCGCGGCGCACATCGGCGATGCGCTCGTCGAACTCGCGCAGATCCGGCGGCGCGGTCATCCGGCGAATGCGCATCCGCGCGCCGGCCTCGTCAATGAGATCGATCGCCTTGTCGGGCAGGAAGCGATCGCTGATGTAGCGGTCGGCCAGGCCGGCTGCCGCAACCAACGCGGCGTCGGTGATCGAGACGCGGTGATGGGCCTCGTACCGGTCGCGCAAACCCTTGAGGATCTCGATCGTGTGCGCGACGGTCGGCTCGCCCACCTGTACCGGTTGGAAGCGGCGTTCGAGCGCGGCGTCCTTCTCCAGATGCTTGCGGTACTCGTCCAGCGTAGTGGCACCGATCGTCTGCAGCTCGCCACGAGCCAACATCGGCTTGAGGATGCTGGCCGCGTCGATAGCGCCCTCGGCGGCACCGGCACCGACGAGGGTGTGGATCTCGTCGATGAACATGATGATGTCGCCGCGGGTGCGGATCTCCTTGAGCACCTTCTTCAGGCGTTCCTCGAAGTCACCGCGGTATCTCGAGCCGGCGACCAGGGAGCCGAGGTCGAGGGTGTAGAGCTGCTTGTCCTTGAGCGTCTCGGGCACCTCGCCCTTGACGATGGCCTGGGCCAGCCCCTCGACGACGGCGGTTTTGCCAACGCCGGGCTCGCCGATGAGCACCGGGTTGTTCTTGGTGCGGCGGCTGAGCACCTGCATCAGACGCTCGATCTCCTTCTCGCGGCCGATCACCGGATCGAGCTTGCCCTCGCGCGCGGACTGCGTGAGGTTGCGGCCGAACTGGTCGAGCACGAGCGAGGTGGAGGGCGCTGCCTCGGACGTGGCGCCGGCCGGCTCCTTGCTCTGGTAGCCGTTGAGCAGCTGGATGACCTGCTGGCGGACCTTGTTCAGGTCGGCACCGAGTTTGACGAGCACTTGGGCGGCCACGCCTTCACCCTCGCGGATGAGGCCGAGCAGGATGTGCTCGGTGCCGATGTAGTTGTGGCCGAGCTGCAGCGCCTCGCGCAGGCTCAGCTCGAGGACCTTCTTGGCCCGCGGCGTGAACGGGATGTGCCCGCTCGGCGCTTGTTGGCCCTGGCCGATTATTTCCTCGACCTGCTGGCGGACGGCATCGAGTGAAATGCCGAGCGATTCCAGGGCCTTGGCGGCGACGCCTTCGCCCTCGTGGATAAGACCGAGCAGGATGTGCTCGGTGCCGATGTAGTTGTGGTTGAGCATCCGGGCCTCTTCTTGGGCCAGGACGACGACGCGACGCGCGCGGTCGGTGAACCTCTCGAACATTGGACAGCTCCTTCCGCGCCTACTGCGTTCGACTCTAGTCCCGTGGACCGAAGGCCGCTGTTGCGTCAGTCGGCGGGCGCCTCATGGCCACGCCGGCCGCGCAGAGCTGGCGGCGTATACCTACCCAACGGCGGGGGCCGCGCCATGATGCCCGGGCACCGTCCGCTGACAGCGAACGCCAGCACGTACGGTCCCGGACCGGCCTCAACCGGTCGGGCGGCTCAGGCGCGCAGGTACCAGCAATCCGGCAGGTACGCCGACCATCACCGCGCCGACCCTCCACCAGATGGTCCGGCTCGCCTGGTCAGCCGGAGCTAAGGAGGGATCAGTGCTTGGCGTTGTAGGCCTCGAGCACAGTGGCCGGAATGCGGCCTTTCTCGCCGACCTTGTGGCCGTTCTTGCGCGCCCATTCCCGAATTGCGTGGGTCTGTTCACGATCGCTGCGGGTCGGCCGGCCACCGCGCCTGCCGCTCGAGGAATAGGGCCGCCCGCCGCGGGACGCGCGACGGGCATTGGCGACGTAGTCGGCCAGCACATCACGCAACTTGGCTGCGTTCTTCACCGACAGGTCGATCTCGTACTGCGTCCCGTCGAGTCCGAAAGACACCGTCTCGGCCGCGGTGCCTTGGTCAAGGTCGTCGATCAACTGGACGATGTGCTTCTGCGCCATCGGTTAAGTCCTCTCGGCAAGAATTGCGAGTCCTAACCATAGCCTACCGAAATACGCCGGCAGACCAGGAATGGCGCGAGCGTAGCTCATTCACAGCGGTTTGAGCAGGGGGAAAAGAATCGTCTCGCGAATATTTCGGCCGGTGATCAGCATCACCAAGCGATCCACCCCGAGACCAATTCCCCCGGTCGGCGGCATCCCATATTCCAGGGCGCGCAAGAAATCCTCGTCGAACTGCATCGCATCGGGATCACCTCGTGCTGCCGCCATTGACTGCGCAAGCAGGCGGCGGCGCTGCTCGACCGGATCGACGAGCTCGGAGTAAGCGGGGGCGATCTCGACCCCCCCGATGATCAAGTCCCAAGCCTCGGCCAATCGCGGATCGTCGCGGTGCGGGCGCGCCAGCGGGCGCACCTGCACCGGATAGTCCCTGACGAATGTCGGCTGTATCAGCGAATGCTCCACAAGCTTCTCGTAGAGTTCCAAGACGATCTCGCCGGCCGACCAGTCCGGATTGAGCGCGACGTCGCGTCGCTCCGCGTGCCGGCGCAATTGCTCAGCACCGGTGTCGGGGCTGACCGCATCGCCCAGCGCCTCGGCCACCGCGTCATGCACGGTGATTGAGCGCCAAGGCCCGGCGAGGTCGATCTCGGTGCCGTCCGCGGCGATCGGGACGGTGCCGCCGGCCGCGGCTACCGCATCGAGAATCATGGCGCGCGCCAACTCGGCCATCGTGTTGTAGTCGCCGTAGGACTCGTAGGCCTCCAGCAGCGTGTACTCGGGAGAATGTGTGGAATCGATACCTTCGTTGCGGAAGGCCGCCCCCATTTCGTAGACCTTCTCGATCCCGCCCACGATGCACCGCTTCAGATACAGCTCAGTGGCGATTCGTAGCGACATATCGAGATCGAATGCATTGAGGTGGGTGTGGAACGGCCGGGCCGCCGCGCCGCCGTGCACCGACTGCAGAATTGGCGTTTCCACCTCGAGATATCCGCGTCCATGCAACGTCTCACGCAACGACCGCGTCACCGCCGCTCGGATGTGCACCATCTCACGCGCCTCGGGGCGCACGATCAGATCGACGTAGCGCTGACGCACCCGCATCTCCTCGGAAAGCGGCTTGTGCGCCACCGGGAGCGGCCGCAGTGCTTTCGCCGTGATGCGCCATTCATCAGCCAGGACGGACAGCTCGCCGCGCCGAGAGGAGACGACTTCGCCTCGGACGAACAGCAGATCGCCCAGGTCGACATCGGCTTTCCAGGCGGCCAAGGAATCGGCGCTGATCCGCGCGAGTGACAGCATGACCTGTAATTCGGCGCCACCCTCGCGCATCATCGCGAAGCACAGTTTGCCGCCGTTGCGCACGAAGATCACCCGGCCGGTGACGCCGACGGCCCCGCCCGTCTCGGTGCCCGCGGCCAAGTCCGGATAGGCAGCGCGGATCTCGGTCAGCGAATGGGTCCGGGCCACGCCGACCGGGAACGGCACATCCGCGGGGCGACGCATCAACCGGTCGTACTTGGCGCGGCGGATCCGCAACTGCTCGGGCAGGTCGTCGCCGGGCGGGTCGGGCGCAGTCACCGCGCCACCCTACCCAGGCGCCGCCGGGGCAGACGTCTGACGAACGTCACGAGAAACGGCGACACTGGGCGGCGGCGCGTCGCCTCTGACCGACCGCGAGCGCGACGTCCTGAACTGAAGCCCCCTGGGCGTCGTGGACCGCGCTCAGACGTTTCGGTCGTAGATGAGCCGAAGGCCCAGCAGGGTGAGATCGGGTTCGTAACGGGTGACCGTCTCGCAGTGCTCGATGACCAGCGTGGCCAGGCCCCCGGTGGCGATCACCTCGACCGCAGCCGGATCCTGCGGGTGGACGGCGGCGCTGAGCCGGCGCACCATGCCGTCGACCTGTCCGGCGAACCCGTACAGGATTCCGGACTGCAACGACTCGACGGTGTTCTTGCCGATCGGGCTGCGCGGCGCCACCAGTTCCACCTTGCGCAGTTGCGCGGCGCGGGCGGCAAGAGCGTCGAGCGAAATTTCGATCCCCGGGGCCAGCGCACCGCCGAGAAAGTTGCCCTGCTCGCTGATCACGTCGAAGTTGGTGGACGTGCCGAAGTCGACGACGATGCCCGGGCCGCCGATCAGGTGATGCGCGGCCGCGGTGTTGCACACCCGGTCGCTGCCCACCTCCTTCGGATTGTCGGTGAGCACGCTCACGCCGGTGCGCACACCCGGTTCGACCAACACGGTGGGCAGGTGCGGGTAGTAGCCGGCCAGCATCTCGCGCAGCTCCCGCATGGCGGCCGGAACGGTTGAGCAGGCGGCCGTGCCGGTGACCTCGTAGCCGCTGAGCAGGCCGCGAAACGTGAGCGCCAGCTCGTCGGCGGTGCTGCGTGCGTCGGTCTTGATGCGCCAGGAGCGTTCGAGCTCCTCGCCGTCGAAGACCCCGAGGACGGTGTTGGTGTTGCCGATGTCGATCGCGAGCAGCATCGCTATGGGTGTCCTGTCTCGGTGTCCAGCCCGATGTCGAGGGCGGCAGCGGAGTGCGTAAGTGCGCCGACTGCAAGGTAGTCGACGCCGGACTCGGCCACCGCCCGCGCGGTGGTGAGACTGAGGCCGCCGGACGCCTCGAGCCGGGCCCGGCCGGCGGAGTAGCCGACGACCTCGCGCAGCTGCCCCGGCGCCATGTTGTCGAGCAAAACGAGGTCGGCGCCCGCGTCGATGACCGCCCGGGCCTGCGCGACGGTGTCCACCTCCACCTCGAGGGACAGCCCTGGGTGGGCGCCACGGACCAGGTCGAAGGCGGCGACGACGCCGCCGGCCGCAGCCACGTGGTTGTCCTTGATGAGCGCCGCGTCCGACAGCGACATGCGGTGGTTCACGCCGCCACCCATGCGCACCGCGTACTTCTGCAGAGCCCGCAGGCCCGGCAGCGTCTTGCGGGTGTCGCGGACCTGGGCGCCGGTGCCTTCGACGGTGTCGACCCAACGGCGGGTCAGGGTGGCGATGCCCGACAGGTGGCTGAGCAGATTCAGGGCGGTGCGCTCGGCCGTGAGCATGTCGCGCATCGGACCGCGGACGGTGGCGAGTACCTCGCCGGCAGTGACCCGCGCCCCGTCCTGCGCCCCGAACTCCACCCGCAGCCTGCCCTTACTGACGACTTGGAAGACGTAGGCGGCGACCGGCAGCCCGGCCACCACACCGTCCTGACGCGCGACGAGGTCTGCTGAGCCCATCGAGGTAGCGGCCAAGGTGGCGGCTGTTGTCACGTCGCCCGCGGCGCCGACGTCCTCGTCAAGCGCGCGGGTCACGACGGCCGCCACCACGTACCGAGGCAGTCCCGGCGCAATCTCTGGATGCTCACTCACCGGCTCTCGCCTCGCCTATCGCGGTAAGCCGCGCCCGCTGCGAGTTGTCGCGCCCTCCTCACAGCGTCACCGCCACGTTGTCGATCAGCCGGGTGCGGCCGACCCGACCCGCCACGAGCAGTCGCGCCGGCCCGCGCATCGGCACCGGGCCCAGGTCCGCGGCCCGCAACGCCAGGTAGTCGACCGTGACCGCGGGCTCGGCGGCCAGCATCGCCCTGGCGGCTGCGAGCACCGCATCGGCGCCCCGGGTCGCCTCGTCGCGGCCGGCCAGCAGCGCCCGCGACAGCGCGAGCGCCTGCCCGCGCTCCTCGGCCGAGAGGTAGACGTTGCGACTGGACAGGGCCAGCCCGTCGGCCTCGCGCACCGTCGGCACGCCCATGATGCCCACGCCCAGTTCGAGGTCAGCAGCCATGCGGCGGACCAACGTCAGTTGCTGGTAGTCCTTCTCCCCAAAGAAGGCCAGGTCCGGTCGGGTGAGGTTGAGCAGCTTGGCCACCACTGTGAGGACGCCCCCGAAGTGGTTGGGCCGCACCGCGCCCTCGAGGTCAGCACCTAGCGGGCCGGGGTCGACCCGGACCTGGGCGGCGCCGCCGGGATAGACGTCGGCCACCGACGGTGCCCACACGACGTCGGCGCCGGACCCCTCGCAGAGCGCCACGTCCTCGGCGAGGGTTCGCGGGTATACCGCCAGGTCTTCGTTCGCACCGAACTGCAGCGGGTTCACGAAGATCGTGACGAGTACCGAGACGCATGCGTCGCGCGCCTGCTCGATGAGGGCCCCATGTCCGGCGTGCAGCGCACCCATCGTGGGCACCAGTCCAACCGGTCCGGCGAGGTCTCCGCGCGCTCTAACAAGCTCGGCCCGGGCGTGGACGAGCGTCGTCATGTCCGGTCCAGCGTCTCGAGCACGGCAGTGAGCTGGCTTGGGCTCAGCCGGCCCGCAGCGTGGGCCCGTTGCGCCGTCCTGCGCGCGATCGCCAGGTAGGACGGCAGCACGTCTGGCGCCTGGGTTGCCAACGTGCGCAGGTGGGTCGCCAACGTCGCAACGTCGCCCCGCGACACCGGTCCGGTGAGCGCCGCGTCGCCCAGGCGCAGCACGTTGTCGAGCGCGGCGCTGAGCAGCGGCGCGAGCAGCCGCGCGGGCTGCTCCACACCGGCGCCCACGAGCAGCCCGAGGGCGTCGTTCACCAGCGTCACCAGGTGGTTCGAGCCGACGGTGAGCGCCGCGTGGTAGAGCGGTCGGGCGAGCTCCGGCACCCACACCGGCTCGCCACCCATCTCGACAACCAGCGACTCGGCGACCGGGCGCAGCTCGTCGGGTGCCGTCACACCGAACGTGGCCCCGTCGAGGCGATCGACATCCTCCGGGCGGCCGGTGAAGGTCATGACCGGATGCAGGGCCATGGGCAGCACGCCCCGTGCGGCCGCCGGATCGAGGACCCCGATCCCCTGCGCGCCCGACGTGTGCGCGACGAGTTGTCCCTCGCGCCAACCCCCGGTTTCTGCCAATCCGGCGATCAGCGCTCGCAGTGCGTCGTCCGGGACCGCCAACAGGACGAGGTCGGCCAGGTCGACCACCTCGTCCGGCGCCTGGATCGGGACCCCGGGCAGCAGCCGTTCGGCGCGTCGCAGAGATGGGGCGGACACCCCGCTGGCCGCCACCACCGAATGGCCGGCGCGGGAGAGGGCTGCACCGAGCGCGGCCCCCACCCGGCCCGCACCGACGACACCGACTCGCAGGCGCGCTGGTCGCGCTGTGCTCACAGGCGGCGTCCTCGGATCGTGGGACCTTGATCGCGGCCAGCGTACTGGGGTGGGCCGGTTACGCTGGGGGGCGAATAGGGCAGCCTATGAATCGATGGGCCCGGGGGGCCGACCCCAGAGTGCCCGCGCAAAGCGAGGACACGAGTGAACGCTGACGTCCAACAAGTCGTGGCGCAAAGTGCCGACGCGGCTGACCTGCACGCCCCTGTCCCCACGCTCTTACTAGAGCTGCAGACCTTGCTCGGAGCCCTTACCGCGACCGTCACGGCCAGCACCGATCGCGGCCGCCGCCCGTTTCGGCCGCCGCCCGACTGGCCCGTCCGGCTCGGTGAGCTCGCCTATGGCATTTACCTGCTCGCCGACCAGACCGGGGTCGACGCAACGCACGTCGTCGCGAACGCTGCCGCCAACCTGGACGCCCAAGCCCGGCAGATGCAGATGACCGGCGAGCGCGGCTGGCCGTTCGAGGCTTCCTGAGCCGGCTCCCCAGTTTCCTTACTGACGCACACCGGCAGGATCGCTAGGTTGGGACCATGAGCAAACTCCCGATGATGGCAGCGGCGCTCGGACTTGCCGCGGGTATCGCAGTGACCAGGCACGCCCATGAGTCACCGTCCTCGCCATGGTGGGACGAACGGGTGGGCTCCACGCCGCTGCGCCGCTCGGACCTACCGGTGGGGGGAACCCTCGCCTTCGTGGTAGCCAGGTCCCTGCGCAGGAGGGGGCACCGCGGGGTTGCCGGAGTGGTGCGCGGCCTTGGCTTCGGCGCAGCGCTCGGCGCTGTGGGCACGGGGTTGCTCGACCCACTGCCCTCGGCGTGACGATTTCCTGATCGAAGGAGCCTGGGCGGCTTCACGCCAGCAGGCGGGGCAACGGGACTGCCAAATGCAAAACAAGCAAGCATCATTGATTTATTCTCGCTGACCTGCCAGGCTCGACCGCGTGGCTGACTTGCGCGCTCTCGTCGCCGACCTCACCGCCGAAGGCGACGAACTCGACGCCGTGGTCGCGCCGCTGCCGGAATCCGACTGGGCCAGAGCGACGCCCGCCGAAGGGTGGTCGGTTGCCCACCACATCGCTCACCTGGCATGGACCGACGAGGTGGCGACGCTGGCTGTGACCGACCCGGCCCGTTTCCAGCTCGAGATGAAGCGGGCGCACGGTCTTGCCAGCCATGTCGATCGGGCCGCAGCCGAGCGCGCCGCGCAGCCGCCAGCAGACCTGCTCGCCGGCTGGCGCGCTGGCCGGGCCGGCCTCGTCGCGGCGCTGGCAGCGGCGCCGCAGCACGCGAGGCTGCCGTGGTTCGGGCCACCGATGAGCGTGGCGTCGATGGCCAGCGCCCGGCTGATGGAGACATGGGCGCACGGCCAGGATCTCGTGGATGCCCTCGGCCGCACCCGCCCGGCAACGCCTCGGCTGCGGCACGTCGCCCACCTCGGCGTCCGTACCCGCAACTTCGCCTTCCTCCTGCACGAACGTCGCGTCCCAACCGAGCAGTTCCGCGTCGAGTTGCTCGGCTGCGACGGCGAGCCGTGGGTGTGGGGACCCGCCGATGCGCCCCAGCGGGTAACCGGCCAGGCGCTCGACTTCTGCCTGCTCGTCACCCAGCGTCGCCACCGCAGCGACCTCGCGCTGTGGGCCGAAGGCGCCGACGCCGACGAGTGGCTGGACATCGCGCAGGCCTTCGCCGGGCCGCCCGGGGCTGGCCGCCCACCCGCTCGCGCTAGGTCGGCGGTCACGCAGCCGCTTTCGGCCCACCGACCGGGCGGCGGCGGGTGATGCGGGCGCCACTGCGCATCGGCAATGCGTCGGGGTTCTACGGCGACCGTGCCTCAGCGATGCAGGAGATGCTCACCGGCGGTGAGTTGGATGTGCTCACCGGCGACTACTTGGCCGAGCTGACCATGCTCATCCTGGGCTGTGACCGACGCAAGGACCCAAGCCTGGGTTACGCCAAGACCTTCCTGCGCCAGCTGGAGAACGCGATCGGGACGGCTCTGGAACGTGGGGTGAAGATCGTCACGAACGCGGGCGGCCTCAACCCGGCTGGTCTCGCGGCCGCTGTGCGGGAGCTCGCAGCCGGGCTGGGTGTCGACATCGCGGTGGCTCACGTGGAAGGTGACGACCTGCGCGGCCGCGCGGAGGAATTCGGTTTCGGCGAACCACTGGCTGCCAACGCCTACCTCGGCGCGTGGGGAATCGCCGCCTGCCTCGACGCCGGAGCCGACGTCGTGGTCACCGGCCGGGTGACCGATGCCTCGCTCGTCGTCGGGCCTGCTGCCGCGCATTTCGGCTGGGCGCGCACCGACTACGACGCCCTGGCCGGTGCCGTCGTGGCTGGGCATGTGATCGAGTGCGGTACGCAGGCGACGGGAGGCAACTACGCGTTCTTCACCGAGATCGCCGATCTGAGCCGGCCGGGCTTCCCGATCGCGGAGATCCGCGCCGACGGCAGCAGCGTGATCACCAAGCACGACGGCACCGCCGGGGCCGTCTCAGTGGGCACGGTCACCGCGCAACTGGTCTACGAGATCGGCGCCGCGCGCTACGCCGGGCCTGACGTCACCACCCGCTTCGACTCCATCGTGCTAGCGCCGGACGGTCCGGATCGAGTGTTGATCAGCGCGGTGCAGGGTGAGCCTCCCCCGCCTACCCTCAAGGTCGGCCTGAACACCCTCGGTGGCCTGCGCAATGAGGTGACGTTCGTCCTCACCGGCCTCGACATCGACGCGAAGGTCGCATTGGTCCGCTCCCAACTCGCTCACCTGGACGCGCAGTGGACCCTGGCTCGCACCGATCATCCCGACGCGGCCGTGCAGGAGCAGGCCAGCGCGTCGCTGCACTGCGTAGTGCGCGGCACCGACCCGAAGGTGCTCGGGCGGGCCTTCTCCGCTGCGGCGATCGAACTGGCGCTGGCCAGCTACCCGGGCTTCCACGTCACCGCGCCACCCGGCGACGCTTCGCCCTACGGTGCCTTCCGCGCCGTATACGTCGACGCAACGCTCGTCCCGCATGTCGCGGTGCTGCCCGACGGCACCGGAGTCGACATCGCTGCGGCGATGGAGACCCTGGTGCTGCATGAGGTCCCTGAACCACCGCTGCCCGTCCCGTTGGCTGCCGGCCCCACCCGTCCGGCGGCGCTGGGCACGATCGCGGGCGCGCGCAGTGGCGACAAGGGCGGCTCGGCCAACGTC
>JBHEMN010000033.1:0-5904 GCA_046262575.1 Jatrophihabitantaceae bacterium | reverse complement strand
TTCAGCGGCGGCGGACGCCGGCGGCCAGGTCGGCAGTCAGGTCGCGCACCGCAGCCACGCCGCTGGCGTCCGGTGCATCGAGCAGGCAGCGCACCAGCGCGGACCCGACGATCACGCCGTCGGCGAACGCTCCCACCTCGGCTGCCTGGTCACCGTTCGAGACGCCCAAGCCGACGCATACCGCGGAGTCGGGTGCCAACGCCCGCACCCGCTTGACCAGCGCCTCGGCCGCGCCGCCCACTGCGGTGCGGGCTCCAGTCACGCCCATGGTGGAGGCGGCATAGACGAACCCCCGCGACGCCGCTGCCGCGGCGGCGATCCGCGCGTCGGTCGAGGACGGCGCGACCAGAAAGATCCGGTCCAGGCCGTGCGCGTCGCTGGCCATGAGCCACGCGCCGGCCTCGTCCGGAATGAGGTCCGGGGTGATGACGCCAGATCCGTCAGCCGCGCCAAGGTCGGCAGCGAACCGCTCGACGCCGTAGCGGTCGATCGGGTTCCAGTACGACATGATCACCGCCGCGGCGCCGACCTGCGCAACGGCGCTTACCGCCCGTAGAGCGTCGGCGAGGCAGACCCCGGCGCGCACCGCGGCCTCGGCCGCCACCTGGATGGTGGGGCCGTCCATCACCGGGTCGCTGTACGGGACGCCCACCTCGACGACGTCGGCGCCGCCCTCGACCAGTGCCCGCATCGCTTCGATGGACATATCGACTGACGGGTAACCGACGGGCAGGTAGGTGATCAGCGCGGCCCGTCCCTCAGTGCGTGCTCGGGACAGCGCGTCAGACAGCGCGGTCATGACTGCGCAAGCCCGAAGTACTCCGACGCGGTCTCGACGTCCTTGTCGCCGCGACCGGACAGGTTGACCAGGATCACGCTGTCCGGGCCGAGTTCGCGGCCCAGGTCCAGCGCGCCGGCCAACGCGTGGGCCGACTCGATCGCCGGGATGATGCCCTCGGCCCGGCACAGGAGCAAGAACGCCGCCATCGCCTGCGCGTCGGTGATCGGGCGGTACTCGGCCCGGCCGATGTCGTGCAGGTAGGAGTGCTCGGGCCCGACACCGGGATAGTCGAGCCCGGCCGAGATCGAGTGCGACTCGATCGTCTGCCCGTCCTTGTCCTGCAGCAGGTAGGACCGGGCGCCGTGCAGCACGCCTGGCGCACCGCCGGTGATCGTGGCCGCGTGCCGTCCGCTGTCGATGCCTTCCCCGCCGGCCTCGAAGCCGACCAACCGCACCGACGCGTCCGGCACGAACGCGGTGAAGATACCGATCGCGTTCGACCCCCCGCCGACGCACGCGGCCACGGCGTCCGGGAGCCGGCCGACCCGCTCAAGCACCTGAGCGCGCGCCTCGTCGCCCATCACCCGCTGGTACTCGCGCACCATGAGCGGGAACGGATGCGGGCCGGCGACGGTGCCGAACACGTAGTTGGTGGTCTCGACGTTGGTCACCCAGTCGCGCATCGCCTCGTTGATCGCGTCTTTCAGCGTGCGGGATCCCGTAGTCACCGGCACGACCGTGGCACCGAGTAACTGCATGCGGACGACGTTCAGTGCCTGGCGGCGGGTGTCCACCTCGCCCATGTAGATCGTGCATTCCAGCCCCATCAGCGCAGCGGCCGTCGCCGTGGCCACGCCGTGCTGCCCCGCACCGGTTTCCGCAATGACGCGTTTCTTGCCGATGCGCCGGGTGAGCAGAGCCTGGCCCAGCACATTGTTGATCTTGTGCGAGCCGGTGTGGTTGAGGTCCTCGCGCTTGAGCAGCACCCGCGCGCCGCCGGCGTGCTCGCTGAACTTGGCCACATCGGTCAGCGGCGAGGGCCGCCCGCTGTAGTCGCGTAGCAACCGCTGGAGTTCGGCGACGAACTCGGGGTCTTCCTTGGTGGCGTGAAACGCGGCGGTCAGCTCGTCGATCGCGGCGATGAGAGCCTCGGGGACGAAGCGGCCGCCGTACGCGCCGAAGTGGCCGGTGTCATCAGGCAGTGCAGGGTCGATCGTCATAGCGGTCAGGCTCCAGGATGCGATGGGCGGAGGGCGGGCGACTAGACGTCAGCCGCGCCATCGCCCGCTCAGGCCTGGAGCCGGATACATGCCCACACCATACCGGCGCCGCCCCAGCGCCCGTGGCGCGACGACGGCGGGACATGCAGACGTGACCGTGCTGAGGCAGTCGCAAGCTCGCTAGGCCGATGTCGCGGCTCAGGCGATGACGGCGTCGACCGCCTTCTTCAGCGCACTGGGCTGCGCGGGACTGGTCGGCGCCTTCTTGCGCTTCTTCTCCATCTTGGCGCCGATGTCCTGCAACTGCTTGCGCCCGAGGCCAGCGCGGACCTTCGGGAACCAGTCCTGCTCTTCCTCCTCGATGTGATGGGTGACGCTCTCGATGAGCACGGTCGTCTTGGCGTCGAAGCGCTCGTCGCCCGGACTGAGCATCGCCAGCTCGGTGACCAGGATGTCGGCGACGTGGTGCTCCTCGTAGGACTCCAGGATGTCGTCCTCGAGGTCAGGCAGCAGCTTGCGTACCGCTGGATACATGACCTCGTTCTCGAGGTAGGTGTGGACGGTCAACAGCTCGATGATCTTCTTGACAACGTCGCCCTTGGTCTTATCGGCGTTCTCGCCGGCCTTGTCGAACTGGCCGAACAGGCGGCGTATCTCCTTGTGGTCGTTCTTCAACAAGACGATTGCGTCGGTGGACATTCTTGCCTCCAGGGTCGGGACGGACGGGCGCCGCTACTGCATACCCGTTGACCGCTGTCCTCTACCGGGGCGATGTCGAACGAATGGGTACCGCACGGCCAGTCCTCGAGCCGGCCAGCCAGGCGGTAAGAGGCGGGTGACGCGCGTCAGCGCGAGGTACGCGGCGTCGCCGGATGCGAACCGGCCGTCACCATCTCGGCGACGGCCTGGCGTGGGTCGGCGTGGGTCACCAGCCCCTCGCCGACGAGTACTGCGTCGGCACCGGCAGCCGCGTACTCGATCAGGTCCAGCGGGCCGCGCACACCGGATTCCGCGATCTTGACGATCTCGCTGGGCAGTCCAGGAGCAATGCGCTCGAAGGTGGACCGGTCGACGTCGAGAGTGCGCAGGTCGCGGGCGTTCACGCCGATGACTCGCGCGCCGGCGTCGAGGGCGCGGGAAGCCTCGTCCTCGGTGTGCACTTCGACCAGAGCGGTCATGCCGAGCGACTCGATCCGCTCCCGCAACCCGACAAGCGTGTTCTGGTCGAGTGCGGCCACGATGAGAAGCACGACGTCGGCACCGTGCGCGCGGGCCTCGTGTACCTGGTAGGTGCACACCACGAAGTCCTTGCGCAGCACGGGGACCTGGACTGCGGCACGCACCGCATCGAGATCGCGGAGCGAGCCGCCGAAGCGCCGTTGCTCCGTGAGCACGCTGATCATCCGAGCGCCGCCGGCCTCGTACTGCGCAGCCAGAGCGGCCGGATCGCCGATGCGGGCCAGCGCTCCCCGTGACGGGCTGCGCCGCTTCACTTCGGCGATGACCCCGACGCCCGGCGCCTTCAGGGCGGCCAGCGCGTCGTACGCGGTGGCTGTCGCCGCGGCGCGGGCCCTTACCTCGTCGAACGGAACGGCTTCCTGGCGGATCGCGACGTCCTCTCGAACTCCGGCGACGATCTCGTCCAGAACGCTGGCCACCGCGCAACGCCTCCCGCTCTCTGAGTTGCCTGCTTGGGTGGAGACTAACCAGCGCAAGCCCGGACGAGACGCGCGGGTCCGGTACGGCATTCCGCGGCAGGCCTCGCCGGGGTAATCCGCTCTCGCCGGACGGGCAGTCGGGGCGGGCTGGTAATCACGGCGGCTCAGGTCCGCGCTCGGTGGTCGGATCGGTACCGCGGTCGAGGTCGGCCCACATCGAAGCGTCGGCGCGAGCCCGGGTCGTGGTGTCCGGCGCCGGTGGGCGCGCTGACGACGGCGCGTCATAGCGCGTGGACATGGCAGCCCAGCGGTGCCCGCGGGCGGCGACGGCCACCCCGGCGACGCACACCAGCAGCCCGCAGGCCGCGGAAAGCACCGGCCAATGCGGGTGCACGGTCAGGTGGGGCACCACACTCGGGTCCACGCCGACCCCGGAATGCTTCGCCTCAAGCAATGAACGCGCCCGGGCGGTATCGATGGCTCCGAGGCCGCCGAGCGAGCGCCAGACCAACAACCCCCCGGTCAGCGCAAGCACCCCACCGACGGCGCGGCGGGCGATGCCGCCCGTTGCGAGCATCGCCACCACGCCGGACAGCGCGACCAGTGCGAGCGCGGTGGGCGCGGAATCCAGCGTGTAGCCGGTCAGCGGCAAGACATCGTCGGCGAACGGGCGCGAACGGGACGTCACCGCCGTCTGCCATTCCCGATTCGCGATCAGCAGCGCGGCTGCGGAACCAAGCAGGTCGAGTAGCAGCGCGAACGCGAATTCCGAGCGCCTACTCATCGCCTGCGGCTGTGCCGGCCAAAGCGCCTGGACCTCCGGTCGGCGCGTCGCCTGCGGCGACCGGGCGCAGCGTCTCGGCGGTGGCGATCGCCTGAAGCACCGCGCGCGCCTTGTTCCAGGTCTCCTGCTCCTCGAGCGCCGGCACGCTGTCTGCGACGATGCCGGCTGACGCCTGCACATACGCGACGCCATCTCGCATCACCGCAGTCCGGATGGCGATCGCCATGTCGAGATCGCCCGCGGCGTCGAGGTAACCGACGGCGCCGCCGTAGATTCCACGGCGCACCGGCTCGAGTCCGTCGATCAGTTCCATCGCGCGGACCTTCGGCGCACCCGTCAGGGTGCCTGCGGGAAACGTCGCGGTCAGCACGTCGAAGGCATCCTTGCCGTCGGCAATGCGTGATTCGACGGTCGACACGATGTGCCACACGTGGCTGTATCGCTCGACCGCGCCGAACTCCACCACCTCGACGCTGCCCGGCGCCGACACCCGGCCCAGGTCGTTGCGGGCCAGGTCGACCAGCATCACGTGCTCGGCCCGCTCCTTCGGATCGCTCACCAGCTCGGCAGCCAGCGCAGCGTCGCGTTCGGCGGTCTCGCCGCGGCGGCGGGTTCCCGCGATGGGGTGCAGCACCGCGCGGCGATCGGTAACGGTCACGAGAGCCTCGGGGCTGCATCCCACGATGTCGACGTCGGCCGTGCGCAGGAAATACATGTACGGCGACGGGTTGAGCGTGCGCAGGACCCGGTACACGTCCAGCGGATCGGCCGGGGTATGGACCGCGAAGCGCTGCCCGACCTGGATCTGGAACACCTCCCCGGCGCGCACCGCCTCTAGCGCCCGCTGGACCGCGGGCTGGTACTCGCCCGCCGGCGTGCGAGACACTGCCTGTTTCGGCGGCGCAGTTCCAATCGTCGCGACGGTCGGGGGCGTGGGGGTGCCCAGCGCGGCCTGCATCGAGTCCAGGCGCCGGGTCGCGTCGGCGTAGGCGGTGTCCAGCCCGTCGGCCGACATTCCGGGCCGCACCAGCGCATTGGCAATCAGCACCACGGTGCACTCGTGGTGGTCGACCGCCGCCAGGTCGGTGACGAGGAGCATCGTTAGCTCTGGCAGACCCAGCTCGTCGACGGCCTTGGTGGGCAACCGTTCGATGCTGCGCACCACGTCGTAGCCGAGGTAGCCGACGAAGCCTCCGGTGAGCGGCGGCAGGCCGGGCAGACGCGGCGCCTTCACCGCGCGCCAAGCCGCACCCAAGACCGCGAGCGGGTCACCAGTGGCGGGCAGGCCGGGCAGTACCGACCCGTTCCAGACGGCCGCGCCGTCGACGGCCGAAAGTGAAGCGATCGCGTCGACACCCACGAAGGACCACCGCGAGAACGAGGCGCCCGGTTCGGCCGATTCGAGCAAGAAGGTTCCGGGCCGGCCGGCTGCGAGCTTGCGGTAGACGCCCACGGGGGTCT
>JBHEMN010000032.1:0-3374 GCA_046262575.1 Jatrophihabitantaceae bacterium | reverse complement strand
GATGACGGCCGCGTTGGACGCAATGCTCATCGAGCGGGCGGCGGCACCGGCTATCGCCACCTTGGCCCTGCGACGTCGACCTCGGCGATACGGTTGGCCGGGCACCGTTGGTAGCTATCGAGCGGTAGCAATCGCGGTGCGGCTCGATCGCGACGGCAGACAGGTGGTGGTAACGATGGGCATAGTCGACCGCATGAAGGACAAGGCCGAGGACCTGACGAAGAGGGCCAAGCCGGCCGCTGAGAACGCCAGAGACAAGGCCAAGCCGCTCGCCGCGAAACTGAAGGACAGGGCCGAACAGGTCACCGAATCTGTCAAGAAGTCGGCCGAGAACTTCGCGGAGGAGTTGCACCAGGACGACGCCGCCACCGCCGTCGAGGCCCCGCGCGGCCCGCGCGAGACCACCGACCCCCACTCGGCAACGCCACCGCAAACGCCACCGCAAACGCCACCGGCCTAGGGCTGCTGGCCGCTACCAGGCGTCGATGTGCAGCACCGAGTCCAGCGGCGTGCGCGGTGCCGCCTTGAAGGTCTCGCCGGTGTAGAAGGCGGTCGGGATGAGGGCCCCTTGGTGCACGCCCGCCGGCAGTCCGAGCAGGTCCGCGACCTCCGCCTCTCGCTCGAGATGCAGGGTCGTCCACGCGGTACCGAGCCCGCGCGCGCGGGCCGCGAGCATGTAGCTCCACGCGGCGGGCAGCAGCGAGCCCCATAGCCCCGCCTGGTTGCCGGCCGGCAACCGCTCGCCTGCCCTGATGCACGGGATCACGAGTACCGGCACGTCACCCATGTGCTCCCCGAGCCACGCGACGCTGTCGCCTATGCGCCGCTGCACAGGGGCCCGCGTCGGATCGTCGGCGAACAGCTTTGCCGCCGAGCCCTGCGATGCGAGGTACTCCGCGGTGGTCTCGCGGTAGATGTGGCCGATTCGCCCGCGCACGTCGGCAGCGACCACGACGATCCACTGCCAGCCCTGCCTGTTGGAGCCCGACGGGGCCTGCAGGGCGACCTGCAGGCATTCGCGCACCAGATCCATCGGCACCGGACGACCGAGGTCCAGGCGCTTGCGCACCGTGCGCGTCGTCGTGAGCAGTTCGTCAGGCGAGAGTGGCAGGGTCGGCATGGCGCGATCATGCCAGCGGGCCGGCGCTGACAAGAGCAGGCGCACGTCGGCGCCGGCCGAGGACGTGCCGGATCCCTCCGGCGTCCACCCACTACCGAACGCCGCAGGACGTGCGCTATCGGTTGCGGATCGGTGCGGTGGGCGCCGCGTGATCGGAGGCCGCACCCGGGACGGGGTGCTCGCCCCTGGAGGTGTTGACGAACCCGCTTGCCGTCGCGCTCAACCCGACGGCGGGCGTGTAGGTGGCCTGGTCGAAGGCGAATCCGCCGCTGGGTGCTTGCGCGACCGAAAACGCGCCGAACGCGCTCGCCCCGACCCATGAGGTCGAGATGTAGTCGCCGACCATCCGGCCCTGGCTGGTATCGGGGGTGAGCGCGATGTCGAACGGACCCGCGACGTCGGTGTGGGTGTTCCAGGTGACGCCGGCGTCATTGGACTGGATGTAGCCCACCTCGAGTCGGCACGGGTTGGTGGCGCGCTTTCCGCAGGACGTGCTGCGGTAGAAGTAGTACGTCAGACCGAGCTGAGCCGTCGTGCCCGATGTTGCCGGGTTCACGCCGAGGCCAGGGATGAAGTGATCGACCGTGCTCGTGGTGAGATCGATCGGCACCCGGCTCACCGCCGACCAGGTCACCCCGTCGGTCGAGGTTGAGATCACGATGTCGTTGGACTTGCAGCCTCGCCGGAACCGGCAGTCCTGCCAGGCGACGTAGACCTTGCCCGCCCCATCGATCTCCGCGGTCGGCAGCGGCCCGGAACGCAGGTGCCCTCCCGGCGAGTGGTCGGTCACCGCGGACACCGTCACCGTCGAACTCCAGGAGGCGCCGCCGTTCGTGGAGCGCCACGCGATGATCGCCGACTCGCTGGCGTTCGCGGCCGGGACTATCACGGTGCCGTCCGGCTGAACCACCGGCTGCCCACCGAGGCCGGTGGCGTTGTTGCCGGTGTTGAGCGCAGGACCCCAGCTCAGGCCGCCGTCGATCGAGGTCGACATCTTCAACCGGTCCCCGTCGGCGTTGTCGTCGAACTCGGTGTAGCAGTGCCCGTAGAACGGGCTGGCCGAATAGTTGTCGCAGACGGTCCAGTTCTTGTCGAAGCTGGTGCTGCCGGACGCCACCGTGACCGGGTTGCCGAATGTGTGGCCGCCGTCGATCGAGCGGCTGACGAACACGTTCGGCACCGTGACCGCGGAGGTAATCGGGACCGAGGAGATCAGCCATACGCCGTGTGCGGCGTCGTAGGCCACGCTCGGGTCGCTGACCCGCTCGAAGCCACCGCCACCGCCGTTGTAGGGGGTGATGCCGGGCAGCGTGCCCTGGATCCAGTTCGCACCGCTGTCGGTGCTCGTGGCGTAGGCGATGTCGGAGGAGCCGCCGTTGAAGAACCGCCCACTCTGGGTCGCGGCGACGATGGTGGTGCCGTACGCGAAGGTGTCGGGCTCCACCGTGGCCCGGTGCTGACTCGTGCTATTGGTGAACGGGTCCACGATGATCGGCCGCAGCGCAACCGCTGCGCGCGCGGCCGGCACGTACAGGGCCACCACAGCAGCCGCGGTAGCGACCATTCCCGCGCCTCGTCCAACAGTTCTGGCTGTCCGCATGGTGGCCCCCTGGTCGACACTAAAACGACAGGTGGGAACCTACCGCGGGATGGGCCTGTGCGGACCCCCTTCGAGGTAGTGGTTGGCGCGGGCGCAACGACACCCCGGCGCCGATGACGCTAGTTGGGCGCGCCGATGGTGGTACCTGAGGTCTGCACCGCGTAGCCCGTGTAGCTGCCCGCGCCGCCCAGAGCAGGGGCGTCGTGGCTGTAGGCGATATGGGCATAGCCTGCCTGGTCGGTGTCCACGCCGAAGTCGTCCAGCAACTGCCGGCCACCGGTGCAGCTCACGCCGCCCTCGCAGACCGTGCCCTTATGTACGGCCACGACCCGTTGCGGGGTGCTCGCGCTGCCGGAGCTCAGCTGAGTGAAGTAGACGTACCACGTCTGGTTCGGACCGGGCGCGTCGGTGGTGCCGTAGTAGACCAGGTCGACGCCCGACGCGCCGGCCACCGCCCAGGGCTCGATCGCCTGCCGGGTGTTGGTGCTGAGCACCCCGGTGCACGTCCAGGTGGTGCCGTGGTCGCGCGAGAAGGCACCGGAGACGTTGGTGTCGTTCGACCAGGTCTCCAGCAGCGTGCCGTCCGGTGCCACGGTTACGTTCGGGAACTGGTGGTTGAGGGATCCGCCGCTGCTGGTGGAGCAGCCGATCGGC
>JBHEMN010000031.1:0-2884 GCA_046262575.1 Jatrophihabitantaceae bacterium | reverse complement strand
GCTGGGTGCCGAAGGGCCCGGCCTCACCGCCGCCGCCATGGCGGGTGCCGACATGCGCGTGCGCATCCCGATGGCCGACGGGGTCGATTCGCTCAACGTCGCCACCGCGGCGGCGGTCACTTTCTCCCATCTGGCGCAAGCGTGAGCCCGGGTGGGCGTGTCGGTGCCGCTAAGCCTCGACGCAGACGGTGACCTTGCCGGACTTGGGCAGGTAGATGCGCAACTGCGCGTTCGGCGCGATGGAGGCTACGTAGGTCGCCAGGCCCGGCGTGGTCTCCCAGGTGATGCGCGCGCTGACCTGGCCGCCGGAGATGAGCGACGTCGTCAACGATTCCGCAGCAATAATCAACCGGAGCTGGCCGCCTTGCGGGCCGCTTGGTATGAGGATGGCGGGCGCGCTACTCGTGATACGACCCGTTGTGCACCCTGACGTCGGCAGCCGGCCTTCGACGCCATTCCAGGAAGCGCCCTGCGCTGGCGGCACCGCGGGGAACATGGTGTCCGACACTCCGACTTGCACGGCCGCCCGCGCATCGAGCAACCCCTGCGGGGTCGGGTGTACATCGCCGAAAGCCGCCCGGATGTCCCGTCGTCCGAGCTTGGCCATCGTGATGTCAGGATCGCGTGCATGATCGGGTTCCTGTGACAGGACCGGTTCTCCTGACCTGGCAAGGGCCGCCGCGGCGATGATGCGTTCCTCGCGCCCAGCGAAGATCGCGCGCCGGAACGAGGTGAAGATGACGGCGGACTGCAGGCCATTGACGATCAACAAGACGATGACGAATGCGAATGCGCAGCCGGCCAGCGTCCGTCGCTGCCGGGCCCGTTGGTACACCTGCTGCGCCGCCCACGCGAGCGCCGGTAGCAGCAGGACGGCGGCCACATACACGTAGCGCCACGCGTTTGCCTGGGCCACGCCGAAACGCACCCGCGTCAGCCCGGTGAGGACGAACAGGCCCACCGCCCCGGCAGCTCCGGCGATGGCCAAGTTCGCGGCTCGGTCGCGCCCGCGGCTGAAGAGTAGGGGCACGACCAGCGCACCCAGAAAGAGGGCCCCTGAGCTGGGAATGCCGGTGATCTGTTGCCAGACGTTCGTGAGGCCCGTCCAGATGAATCTCGGGACGAGCAGGTACTTGCCGCCCGGCGTACCCTCCTGCGCGATCACCTCATGGCCGATGAGTGCGTACCAGATGAGGTAGACGCCCGCTGGGACGCCCGTGACTGCGAGGGCGGGGCGCCAGCCACGGCGCAACCACACGAACAGCCCGAGCGTGCCGAGCATGACCAGGCCGATGCCTGAGCTCATGAGACCCGCGAGCGCCGCCGCCCAAGCCCAGCCGTCGCGGCGAGCGAACGGGCCTTCGCGATCGGCGGCCAGTAGCGCCAGTAGGCCGAACAACACCGATCCGGTGAAGCCGATCTGGAAATCCCAGAGGATGTTCTCCGACCCGGCGCCGAGGAACGCCATCACACCGACGATGCCGACGCTGATCCACGCAGTGATTCCAGCCCGTCGCAGGAGCAACCACAGCAGGACGCAGACTCCGATGTGGGCGGCAATGACGACCAACGCATAGGGCAGGTAGTGCCGGACCCCGAACGACGTGAACAAGGTGCGGAAGACGAGGATCGGGACGGTCGACCAGTGTTCGTTGTGCGGGCGGAACAGCGTGTCGAGCGTGTCGTTGGACAGGCGACGGTTGAGTAGGAACTCCCAGTCGTCGGCGAAGAACCACAGCCGCCGCGCCTGCCTGACGAAGAAGACGGTCGCGACAATCAGTTCGCAGACCAAGGCAATGACCGGGCCGTGGCGGGCGAGCCGACCAGCCGGCGCCGGTCCCGGTCGGTGTTCGTCGGCGTCCGGTTGCGTCTTACCGGGTCCCTCTGTCGCGGAGGTCATCGGGCGGACTCGACCGCGAAGGGCCAGGACAGGCCTCAAAGCCTTCCGTCCGCGACGGCTGCGGTGATCCAGGGGATGACCTCGTCGAGCATGTCCGCGAGGGACGTGGTTGCCTCGAACCCGAGCATCTCCTTCGCCTTGTCGACCGCGGGAACGCGTTTCTGTACGTCGTATTCGTAGGCGGGGTCGCACACCAGGTTCAACGGGACATCGCCCTTGATCTTCTTCCAGATGACCTCGGCGAGTTCGCGGACGGTCGTCGACTCAGCGGTCGAGATGTTGAAGTCGTCGTTGAGCGCGGCATCGGCCTCCATGCACACGAGGATGCCCTTGGCCAGGTCGCCGCCGTAGGTGTAGTGCCGCACCTGGTGGCCTTCGCCGAGGATGTGCAGCGGGTCCTGTCCCTTGACGATCTTCTGCACCAGGTCGGGCACGACGTGGCTCATGGCCAGCTTCACGTTGCCGGAGTCGACCTCGACATCACCGAGCGCCCGGCCCTCGCCGATGCCGACGCAGTTGAACGGCCGAACGATCGTGTAGGGCAACTGGTACTGATCCCAGGCGGCCTTGGCGAAATACTCCACCGCTAGTTTCTGGAAACCGTAGGACGACAGCGGCGGGGGGATCGTGCGCTCGTCGCCCTCGACCGACGGCCAGTGCTCGGTGGACTCGTAGACCATCGAGCTCGACAGGTAGGTGACCTTCTTGAGCCGGCCGGCCCGGTGGGCGGCGATCGCGGCGTCGCACTGCGAGGCCATGATGCGTTCGTTCGTCGCCAGCAGGTCGTAGGCGTAGGCGTGGAAGTACGAGATGCCGCCGATCAGGGCGGCCCCGGCGATGAAGTGGTCGCAGTCTGCCAGCAGCTCGGTCATCAGCTCGACGTCGCGGGCATCACCCTCGACGAAGTGGTAGTCGGGGTGCGTGTCGTAGGACTTGATGACCTTTCCGTACTTCGAGTAGTTGTCGATGCCGATGACTGCGTAG
>JBHEMN010000030.1:0-12645 GCA_046262575.1 Jatrophihabitantaceae bacterium | reverse complement strand
ACGGTTCTGGTTGTTCTGGCCGCCCTGGTTCGCAGCCGGGTCCTGCTGGCGGTTCTGGTTGTTCTGGCCGCCCTGGTTCTGCTGACGGCCCTGTCCCTGGCGTGGCTGTTGCTCGGTGCGGCGGCCGTTTCTGTTCTGCTCACCTGTCTGCTCGCCAGTGCGCGACTCCGTTGCCGGACCGGAGTCGGCGGCAGGATACTCGCCTTCGGCGGTGCTGCTGCGGCGGACGGGCCCGGCCTCGGGTATCGCGCTCGAGCTGGTTCGGGCAGCCTGGATGGCCGCGATCAGGTCGCTCTTCTTCTTCTTCGTCGTGCTGATGCCCAGGCCCCTCGCGACCTGCTGCAGTTCGGGCAACAGCAGCGTCGTCAACGAACCGCGCTTGGCGCCCGCGATTGGCTCGTCGTCGCGCACAGCCTGGTGCGCGGTAGCAGCCGGGGTCTGCTCTTGGATGTCTGTCACGATGATGTCGGATCCTTCCGAGGGTGGCCGGCACGCGATGCACACGCGGCGCGGCCGCTAAGTCCGGAGCGGAGCGGCGGACCGCCTCGATCCAGTTCTCCCGAGAAGATGCACTCGGGGAGGTGCGGTGGAGAGTCAAGATCCGGTCGCTCGCCGTGCACATCCGGTACTGCACCGGAGCGAATGGGGGCGGGCGGAACGGCGCGTCGCGGGTTGCGGCGCCTGGACTGACGGTACTGAGCCTAGACGCTCAATCACCACATGGGCAACACCAGGGCGGCTCGGTGTGTTCCCGGTGCCCGTGGCGCACTGCCCGCGTTGCCCGTCCGCACCGAACCGCGCACGTTTCGCAGGGCGCCCCCAGCTGTGGGTCAGTTAATGCGCGGGAGCGACGACGTGCGCCCCGGCTGCGTCGACGGCAAGGGGTGAACACTCCCAGTCCTGCGGGGTAAGGGCGGCCGCCGCAGCCATCTCGTCATCAGTGCGGGTCAGGACGAGCACGGTCGGTCCGGCGCCCGAGATGACCGCTGCCAGACCCGCAGCCCGCAGGCTCGCCACCACCTGCACGCTCTGCGACATGGCCGACGCCCGGTATTGCTGGTGCAGCCGGTCCTCGGTGGCGGCCAGGAGGGCCTGCGGGGACCCGCTCATCGCAGCGACGAGAAGCGCGGATCGCCCAGCGGCAAAGGCGGCGTCGACGTGCGGCACCGTGGCGGGCAGCAGGCCGCGCGCGTGCGCGGTCGAGGCCGAGAACGGCGGCACCAGCGCGACCGGCCTGATCCCCGGATGGCAGTCCAGGCGGACCGCGCGCGCCGTGTCGTCTTCGATCCAGGCGACCGTAAGTCCACCGAGCAGACAGGCCGCGATGTTGTCTGGGTGACCTTCGATCTGGGCGGCAAGCGCGAGCAACTCGTCGTCGGGCAAGGCCCGCTCGCCGCCGAGAACCAGTGCACGGGCGAGGACCGCACCGGCGACTATCGCCGCGCCGGAAGAACCGAGCCCGCGGCTTTGTGGGATGCGGTTCGCGCAGGACAGTTCGATCCCGCGCGGCTGCCCGCCGAGCCGGCCGAACACCGCGCGCATGGCCCGCACGACCAGGTGCGTGTCGTCGCGCGGGAGCTCAGCGGCTCCCTGCCCCGCGATGTCGATGAGCAGCCCGTCCTCGCCGGCTCGCGCAACGACGTCGTCGTGCCACGACAGCGCGAGCCCGAGCGCGTCGAATCCCGGCCCGAGGTTGGCGCTGGTCGCGGGCACGCGCACATGCACCGGGCCGCCCCGGAAGGCCGGCTTCACGCGAGACCCAACTGGACGGCGGCGGCGTGGCCGTCAACCGGCACGGTGATCGGTTTCGGTGCTCCGGAGATCGCCCATTCCGGGTCCTTGAGGCCGTTGCCGGTGACGGTGCACACCACCGTCGACCCCGGTGGCAGGCGCCCGTCCGCGGCTGTCTGCAGCAGTCCCGCCACGCTCGCGGCCGATGCCGGCTCCACGAACACGGCTTCGGTGCGAGCGACCAGCCGGTAAGCCTCCAGGATCTGCTTGTCGGTGACGGCGGCGACCAAGCCGTGGGATTCATCGCGCGCCTGCTCGGCGGAGATCCACGAAGCGGGGTTCCCGATGCGGATCGCGGTGGCGATCGTCATGGGTGCGAGCACCGGCGCGCCATTGACGATCGGGGCGGCGCCGGCGGCTTGGAAGCCGAACATGCGTGGGGTGGACTCGACGATGCCGTCGAGGGCGTACTCGCGATACCCCTTCCAGTAGGCGGTGATGTTCCCGGCATTGCCGACGGGAATGCAGTGCACGTCAGGTGCGCGGCCCAGCGCGTCACAGATCTCGAATGCGGCCGTCTTCTGACCCTCGAGGCGGTAGGGATTGACCGAGTTGACGAGCGCGACCGGGTAGTCGACGGCGAGCTTGCGCGCGAGTTCGAGACAGTCGTCGAAGTTGCCGTCGACCTGCAGCAATCGCGCGCCGTGCACCAGGGCCTGTGCCATCTTGCCGAGGGCGATCTTGCCGGCGGGGACGAGCACCGCACACGTCATGCCGGCGCGCACGGCATAAGCGGCAGCGCTCGCTGAGGTGTTGCCGGTGGACGCGCAGATGACCGCCTTCGCGCCTTCCTCGGCCGCCTTCGAGATCGCCATCGTCATGCCGCGGTCCTTGAAGGAGCCGGTGGGGTTCGCGCCCTCCACCTTGAGGTAGACGGTGCAGCCGCTGCGCGCGGACAGCTCGCGGGCGGCCAGGAGCGGCGTGCCGCCCTCGAACAGGGTGACGACGGGCGTCTCGTCGCTGACCGGTAACCGGTGCCGGAACGCCTCGATGACCCCCGGCCACAATTGAACCCCTCGGGGCGGCTCGACGCGACGGTGCGGACCAGGCCCGTAGGCGGGGTCGGTCATCAGTTTTCCCGGTCCGATGACATACCTTCGACCCGCATGACGCTTGCGGCGCGACGCACGAACAGCATGCTGGACAGCCGATCGACCGTGCTCGCGAGCGCGGCATCCGTGGCGCTGTGGGTCACGAGAACCAACGTGGCCGCGTCCCCGCGGCCCTCCTGTCGCACGGTCTGGATGCTCACGCCGTGCTGGGCGAACGCGCCGGCCACCGCGGCCAGCACCCCGGGCTCATCGGCGACATCGAGTGCGACGTGATAGCGGGTGGTGACCTCACCCATCGGCTGTACCGGCAATGCGGCGTACGAGCTCTCGCCCGCGCCCTTGCTGCCGTTCACGCGGTTACGGGCGACGGCAACGAGGTCGCCCAACACGGCGCTGGCCGTAGGCGCTCCGCCCGCGCCGCGCCCGTAGAACATCAACGAACCGGCAGCCTCCGCCTCGACGAAGACCGCATTGAACGCGTCGCCGACACCCGCCAGCGGATGCGTGCGCGGGATCATCGCGGGGTGCACGCGCACCGCGACACGCTCGACGCCGTCGGCGGCCACAGTGCGTTCGCAGATGGCGAGCAACTTCACCGTGCAGCCCATGGCTCTTGCACTGGCCAGGTCCGTGGCGGTGACCTCGGCGATGCCCTCGCGGTAGACATCGGACGTCGTGACCCGGGTGTGGAACGCCAACCCGGCGAGGATCGCGGCCTTTGCCGCCGCGTCGAAGCCGTCGAGGTCGGCGGTGGCATCGGCCTCGGCGTAGCCCAGGGTCGTGGCTTCTGCCAGCGCCTCGTCGAAGCTGGCGCCGGTGGCATCCATGCGCGACAGGACGAAGTTGGTGGTGCCGTTGACGATGCCCATGACGCGGGTGATGCGATCGCCGGCCAGCGACTCGCGCAGCGGACGCAGCAACGGGATCGCACCCGCGACGGCCGCCTCGTAGTACAGGTCGACACCGGCCTTGGTGGCCGCCTCGTGCAAGGTCGCGCCATCCTCGGCGAGCAGGGCCTTGTTGGCGCTCACCACGCTCTTCCCGCTGGCCAGGGCGGAGAGCAACAACGTGCGGACCGGTTCGATGCCCCCGATCACCTCCACGACCAGGTCGACGTCGTCACGGGCGACGAGCGCCGCCGCGTCGGTGGTCAGTAGGTCGGCAGGGATGTCGGTGTGTTTGCCGGGCCGGCGCACGGCCACGCCGGCGAGTTCGAGCGGCACGCCGATGCGGGCGGCCAGATCGTCGGCCTGCTCATGCAGCAACCGCACGATCTGTGAGCCGACGGCACCGCAGCCGAGCAGCGCTACGCGCAGCGCGTCACTCATGCCCAGCACTCCACCCGGTGTCCACGCGCAGCAGGTCGTCCTCGGTCTCGCGTCGCACGATCACGGTCGACGTGCCGCCGCGAACGGCCACGACCGGCGGGCGCGGCACGTGGTTGTAGTTGCTCGCCATGCTGCGGCAGTAGGCACCTGTTGCCGCCACGGCGACGAGGTCGCCCGGCGCGACGTCGGACGGCAGCCAGGTATCGCGCACGACGACGTCCCCGCTCTCGCAGTGCTTGCCGACGACTCGCGACAGTCTCGCTGGCGAGTCGGAGCTTCGGTTGGCCAGCGCACAGGTGTACTCGGCGTTGTAGAGGGCGGTCCGGATGTTGTCGCTCATGCCCCCGTCGACGGAGACATAGCTGCGCGTCAGCCCGCCGTCGAGCGTTACGTCCTTGACGGTGCCGACCTCGTAGACGGTGATGACGCTCGGACCGACGATGGCCCGCCCGGGCTCCACGGACAGTCGTGGCACGGGCAGCCCGGCCGCGACGCATTCGCGTTCGACGATCATGCTCAGCCGGTCGGCGGTCTGCTTCGGCGTCTCCGGGTCGTCCCCTGGCACGTAAGCGATGCCGAGGCCGCCGCCGAGGTTGATCTCATCGACATGGATGCCGTGCGTGGCGTGGATCGCGGCGGCCAGGCCGACAACGCGATGTGCGGCAACCTCGAAGCCGGCGGTGTCGAAAATCTGCGAGCCGATGTGTGAGTGCAGCCCGGCCAGTTCGAGGGAGTCCGCGGCGAGAACAGCTGCGACCGCGCGCTCCGCGGCGCCGTCACGAAGCGAGAAGCCGAACTTTTGATCCTCGTGAGCAGTGGCGATGTACTCGTGCGTATGCGCCTCGACGCCGACGGTGGCGCGCACCAGGACGCGCTGACGGATCCAGGCCGCCGCGGCGAGCTCGGCCAGCCGTTCGATCTCGACGAAGGAGTCGACGATGACGTGCCCGATTCGGGCGCGGACGGCGCGGGCGAGCTCGGCGCGCGACTTGTTGTTGCCGTGCAGCGCAACGCGCTCCGGCGGAAACCCGGCCGCCAGGGCCACCGCGAGTTCGCCCCCAGTGCAGACGTCGAGCCCCAAGCCCTCCTCGGCTATCCAACGGGCGACCGTGGTGCAGAGAAACGCCTTGCCGGCGTAGTACACGTCTGCGCCCGGGAAGGCAGAAGCGTAGGCACGCGCTCGGCCGCGCAGGTCGTCCTCATCGAGCAGGAGCGCGGGGGTTCCGTGCTCGGCGACCAGGTCGCAAACCGACACTCCCCCGAGCTGCAGGACACCGGCAACGCGCCGCGCCGACACGGGCCAGATCGAGGCGTCGAGTCGGTTGAGATCGTCCGGCGCGGCCGTCACGTGCGCGTCGGGCATGACCTCGGCATAGCGGGGCCCGGCGGGATGAGCTGAGCGGCTCATCGGCTACATCCGCTCCGGAGCAGCAACGCCGAGCAGGTCGAGACCGTTGGCCAGCACGATGCGGGTGGCCGCGCACAACCACAGTCGCGCGTGGGTCACCGGCGTCGGGGGGTCCTCGCCCATCGGCAGCACGCGGCACTCGTCGTAGAAGCGGTGGTAGGTGCCGGCCAAACCTTCGAGATAGTGCGCGACGCGGTGCGGGGCGCGCAGTTGCGCAGCCGATGCCACTACCCGCGGGAATTCGCCGAGGGCGCCCAGCAGATCGCTTTCGCGGTCGTGATCGAGCAAACCGAGATCCGGGTCGGTGGCGTGCGCAATGCCGAGTTCGGCCGCATTGCGCTCCAGGGAGGCCAATCGGGCGTGGGCGTACTGCACGTAGTAGACGGGGTTGTCGCTCGTCTTGCGTGCCCACAGGTCGAGATCGATGTCGATACCTTGTTCGGCCGAGTAGCGCACCAGCGCGTAGCGCGCCGCGTCGGCACCGATCGCGTCGACCAAATCGGCGAGCACGATCACGTCGCCGGCCCGTTTGCTCATGCGCACCGGCTGACCGTCCTTCACCAGGCTCACCAGCTGTCCGATGAGGATCTCCAAGGTTTCGTCGGGGTCATCGCCGAAACAGGTGGCCATTGCCCGGAGCCGGTTGATATAGCCGTGATGGTCGGCCCCCAGCATGATCACGACCCGATCGAAGCCGCGCGCGCGCTTGTCGAGGTAGTACCCGCAGTCAGCGGCGAAATATGTCCATTCCCCGCTGCTACGGATCAGCACGCGGTCGCGGTCGTCGCCGTACGTCGTGGTCCGCAGCCAGGTAGCGCCCTCAGCCTCGTAGATGTTGCCCTGATCGCGTAGCCGATCCAGCGCGGCCCCGAGGGCGCCGCGCTCGTGCAAACTCTGTTCATTGAAGTAGACGTCGAAGCAGACGCCGAAAGCCTCCAGCGACGCCTTGATTTCGGCGAACATCAACGCGACGCCATCGCGGCGGAATATCTCAGCCTGCTCCGTGTCGGGCATGGCCAGCAGCCCAGGATTCTGTGCGAGCACGGTCGCGGCGATCTCGTCGACGTACTCGCCCGCGTAACCGTCCTCGGGGACCGCCCGGCCGTTGGCGATTTCGCACAGCGTGCGCGCGAATCGCTCGATCTGGCTGCCTGCGTCGTTGAAGTAGTACTCGCGGGTGACCTTCGCCCCGCTGGCCTGCAGTAACCGCGCCAGCGCGTCACCGACCGCGGCCCAGCGAACCGCGCCGATGTGCACCGGGCCGGTCGGGTTGGCCGAGACGAACTCGAGGTTGAGATTCTGTCCCTCGAACGCGTCCCCGTGACCGAAGGATGTCCCGGCCGCGAGGATCGCCCGCGCGATCTGGCCCAGAGCATCGGGGGCGAGGGTGATGTTCAGAAATCCCGGTCCGGCAACGTCGACATGCGCGATGCCCTCGGTGGCCCCCAGCCGTGACGCAATCGAGGCCGCAACATCGCGCGCCGGTTGGCCGGCCGCCTTGGCCAGGCGCAGGGCGACGTTCGTGGTGTAGTCGCCGTGCTCGGAGTTCTTCGGTCGCTCGATCACCACGTCCATCGGTGCGGTGCCCGCGAAATCGCCCGCGTCGAGGCACTGCGACACCGCGGCCCGGACAGCTCCGGAGAGATCGGCAGGAGTCACCGCTCAATCGTAGTGGCCGTCGCGCTGCCCAATTCTCCGCGCCGGGCCCCGCATATCGGCGCTCGCAGCGGTCCGACCTAGACTTGCCTGATCGCGCCCCGTCCGTTACCGCAAGCCACCAGAAGGCAGTCCTATGGCTCAGCGCAAGTCAGCCCCGTCGAAGTCTGGCGCAACGTCGAAGGATTCGCCGGGCAAGGCGGGCACTGCCCCGAAGGTCACCCCCAAGTCAGGTTCGGCCCCGAACGCCACCGCCAGGTCCAGTTCGGCGCCGAAGGCCGCGGCCCGGCCGGGCAACCCTGCGAGAACCTCGGCTAGGCCAGGCACCGTCTCGAAGACCGCAGTCAAACCCGGCGGCCGACCACCGGCCAAGAAGAAGCCCGGCAAGTCGATCGTCAACCAGAAGCAGACTCCCTGGGGTCTGATCGCCACGACCGTGCTGATCGTGTTATTTGCGGGCGGGATCGTCGCCTACGCGGTGTTCCACCACAAAGGCCCGAAGGCGAAGGCGGTCACTGCGTACACCCAGCCGGAGGTCGCGGCGGCGAAGGCGATCAACGGAGTGATCCACAAGAGCGAGGCGGATCACAACCACGTGTCCGTTCCCGTCAAGTACGACTCGGCACCCCCGGTCGGGGGTAATCACAGCGCGGTGTGGGCCGATTGCGCAGGCACCGTATACCCGAAGGCGATTGCGAACGAGAACGCCGTGCACTCGCTAGAGCACGGCGCGGTGTGGATCACGTACCAGCCGGGGCTGGCCGCCGGACAGGTGGCCACCCTGGCAAAGCTCGTCGCGGGCGTCGACCGCATGTTCATGAGCCCGTATCCGGGCCTCAAGACTCAGATCTCCCTGCAGTCGTGGAACTACCAGCTTTTCATCGACAACGCGTCGGACCCTCGCATCCAACAATTCATCGGTGCGGTGCGCTACAACCGAGACACGACCCCTGAGTACGGCGCGTCGTGCGCAAGTGGAAGGTTCAAGGCCAGCCCGAGCACTTTCGACCACCCGATTTTCTAGCCGCAATCAGCAGCACGGGCCCACATGGCGCGGGCCCACAGTCGCCGCCGCTTGCCACTGCGAGGCCCCTGATCGGGCCTACCGCCGCTGCTAGGCTTGGCGGGTTTGCTGCCCCCGTAGCTCAGGGGATAGAGCACCGCCCTCCGGAGGCGGTGGCGCAGGTTCGAATCCTGCCGGGGGCACCACGCTACAGGCCCCACTTTCTGGGGCCTGTAGCAGTTTCTGGACTCAGTCCATGATCGCAAAAATCGCGGTCGGGTACACATTGGGTACACATCAGGATCAAGCTTGCGCGCTTGTTTTGCGCCAAAGGTCGCAGAAGACGTGACGGACTTCGGCAGGACCGCTCACGTCAGCGGCGTTTCAGTGCGGATCTCGCGAATGTCCGCATGGTTCGCGCCCGGGCCGGCGTAATTTGTTCTGCGTCGCGTTCGAGGTGTCTTCGTGCACATCGAGCAAACCTGTGCCAGCTTCGCCGCGCGGAGCACACTCACCCGCCGATGCTGCGTGGTATGTGCTGGGTTCGAACCTGCGCTCCCGCCTCCGGGACCGCGGTCTGTGAGCAAACCGGCTCTCCCGCAGCGCGCAAGGTACTCGACACCCCCCGCCGCGTTCGACGACGAGGTGACCGCGCACGAGCTGGCTTGCTGTTCGGCACGACTGACAGCAAGAAGGCCTTCGCCGCCGGGGCCGCGTCCGGTTATTGTCAGCGCGTGCCCGGCGCCGAGGACGTCTACCTCGCGATGGCGCTGCTTACCCAATCCGGATCCGATCTGCGCGCCTCGTTCGATCGGTTCGCGAAGCTCGCGGGCGAGGCGTGGCCCGACGCGGTAACCGTGGAGCGCGCCGGCTTCTTCAGCCGCGGAGCCGTCCGCAAGATCACGATTCGGTTGCCGGGTCAGGCGTTCGTGGCTCGCGCCGAAGGACTCGGCGTGCAGTTCGAGATCGGCATCTTCTCCCAGGGCGTGATCATCCGCACCGACCACGTCCAGCCCGCCATGTGGAGCGCCGCGCTGCACGACGCGATCGCGAGGAGCACGGTCGGGCATCTGCAAGCGCGGCAGGTGTTCGACGACCCGTCGCCCAATCCGCCCAAGGAGTAGCCCAATGTCCGCTCCGCAGCCGCCCTCGATCCCTACCGCCGCACAGGGTCGCCTGCACCACTCGGCCCAGCCCGGCGCGGCCGTCACCTCCTTCCTCACCTATTCCGAATATCTGATGCTGGACCAGATGGGCCTCGAGCCGATCGGCGCGGTGGTGGGTCTGTCCGTCATGCACCTCGGACGGATCCAGCTCGCCGGCATCACGCAGGCGGTCGAATTGGAGGCCTACAGCCAGTTCCTCAGCGCCGGCAGACTGGCGGCGATCGGTCGCATGCAGGACGAGGCCGCCGCGCTCGGCGCCGACGGCATCATCACCCAGACCGTCGTCACCGAGCGCCGGTTCGACGCCGAGGAACACGAATACTCCATACGCGGGACCGCTGTGCGGTTCCGGCCCCAGCCGGGAGCGCTGCGGACGCCGAGCGGCCGGCCGTTCGTATTCGTCCTCGCGGTGCAGACGCTGTACCAGATGCTGCGCGTCGACATGGCACCTGTGTCCTACGGCTACGGGGTGTGCGTGTACCACGTGCCGCACCGCTCGATGCGTCAGGCGTTCGGGCAGACCTTCCAGAACGTCGAGGTGCCGATGTTCACCGACGCCTGGTACACGGCGCGTGAGATCGCCCTGTCGCGGTTGCAGGCGATGCACGAGCAGCAAGGCGCGCAGCTCGTTATGGCGGACGTTGTCGAAGAAGCCGAGGCGTTCGGGGAGCACACCGCGGAGTTTCGAGCCTTCGGCACGGGATGGGTCCGCCGCGAGGGCATCTCGCAGCTGATCCCGCCGATGGACGCCACCGTGGCCGGCCTGCTCGCCAACGGCGTCTACGTCATCGCCGACAACCCGGTCACTGCCCCGGGCCAGCCCACCGCGCACCGACCACCTGCGGCCGACGGCTGATCGAGCTATCCGACTGTAGGTGGCCCGGCACCGATTCCACGCAGGACCGGCTCGCTGTAACGTGCCTTCCTGGGCGACGACGGTCGTGTTGGTTTCGTAGCCGTCGATCGCTACCAGTTCCGGTCGGTTGGTGCTGGTGTTGCCCGTCATGGCTGGCCGCTGCGCATTGAGGTAGCTGAGGAACCGGTCGGCGGCCAGCTTGGACACGAACGGTGCGCGTGTCGACGAGTTCGCACGCTGCCTTCGTGCGCAACATCGTCTCGATACTCGGGGTGAACAGTGGTAGCAACACCGTCGGGTTGCCATCGAAGGCGAGGCGGGCCGACTTGCGGGCTGCGTAGATGACGACGCCGAGGTCGCCGGTACCGGATCGCTCCCCTACTCCGCCGGTTCAACCCCAGCCGGTATGTCTCTTGTACTGCTCGAGCGCGACGCCCGCGCCGGTGCGACCTCTATGACCCGGGCGAACTGGTGGAGGGCGTCTCGATCCGGCGAAGACGGTGCGGCGGCCTGAGGCGGCTATGCGACGCGGCGAAATCGCGCACGTCAGCGGCGATTCCGTGCGATGTCTAACGGCACCTCGCCGGACTTGTTGATCGCCTCTTCCCCGCATTCGCTCGATTTCCGTGATGCATCCGATCATCCGCGGGGAAAGGCTAGGCCGGGCTATCAGGTTCTCCCCGCGGACGGTCGATTTCGCGCGTCGAACCGGTCGAGAGCGGGGAAAGGGTGCCGACGGCGGCGCGCCCTGGACCCGCGGGACATCGGCAATACAGTGCCGTTCCGCCGTCCTTACAGTGCGCTTGATCATGGACGCGAACGCCGGGCGGATCGATTGATCCGAGCCCGTAATGCGACGGCGTCAAGGCCGGCGAGCTGCACCCGAACGACGGGGTCTTGTATGTCAAGTTTGCAGCGACCGGACGTTGTCACGCAGCTGGCTGTTCGATACGACGTAGGCGTCGGCAGCCGCGTCGAGCCGGTCGGCGACGTCGTCCAGCCGATCATCGAACAAGTGGCCGTACTGGTCGAGGGTCATCGTCGCCGATTTGTGGCCGAGCATCTTCTGCACGACCTTGACGTCGGCGCCGGCCGCGATGGCCAGGCTCGCGGCGGTGTGGCGCAACTCGTGCGGGTGCAGGCCAGGCATCCCGATCGCTTCGGCGGCGCGGTCGAACGCGGCGCGGCGGAAGATCGGTGCGCGCAGTGCTCCCCCGCCTCGGACGCCGGCGAACACCAGATCGTCGGGCGCCTTGCCGCGCACATGCTCGGCGGAGTTGGTCGACGAGGAATCGTGGGATCGGCACTTCGCGCTGTGCGTGCCGTCATTAGGTAAAGGCTTGAATATGGTGCGTCTACGACGGCAATTGTTGATGACGTTTATCGACGGCGATTTTGGTTCGCGCCGACGAACGACCGGTCCTGCCTGAACGCGCGACTGGTCACGTAGAGGAGACCGGCATGCTCACGACCGTGGGAATCAACCTCTAGACTATGCATACAACGCATGGAACAATGCGTTGTGTGAGTACCGCGCCACCCCGGCTCGCGCCGATCTTCCGCAGCGACACACAGCTGCAGATTCTTAGCGCCACCTATATGGAGCCGGAGCGCCACTTCACGATCCCTGAGCTCGTGACTTGGTCCAGCCGCCCTCAACCTACGGTGGCTCGCGAAGTCGAGCGACTGGTTCAGGGTGGCCTCCTCGAGACCGAACTGCGCAGCGGCCGGCGCAGCGTCTGGGCCAACACGACATCCCCGATTTTTGACGAGCTCCACTCGATCTTGCTCAAGACCATCGGACCGAAGGCCGTCCTGGAGACACAGCTTCGCGGGCTGCCCGGTGTCAACCGCGCACTGATCTACGGCTCCTGGGCGCGCCGCTACCACGGTGAAGCGGGCGCACTCCCCCAGGACGTTGACCTCATGGTCATCGGCAACGGTGACGTGAACAAGATCCGCTCCGAGGCGGACATCGCGTCTCGCCGGCTTGGACGCGACGTCAACGTCACGGTATTGACGCCCGGCGAGTGGGAGCAGGGCACCAGTGGCTTCATCGCACAGCTGAAGGTCGCGCCGTTGGTTGAGCTGGAACTTCACCGATGACGCTGCCGGCTCCGATCGCCGCGCTCGTTACCGCGGCGCGTCTCGAACAAGTCCCGGCCGACGGGCCGGCTGCGCGCGTGCGCCTCACCCGTGCCGAGGAGAAGCTCGAAGCGGCGCGAAAGATCGCGAAGATCGACGTCGAGGTCGCGTACGTCACCGCATACGACGCAACCCGAATCGCAGTAACCGCCCACATGCTGGCGAACGGCTACCGCGTCCGTCCGATCGCAAGGGCACACGAGGCGGTGGGCGTCTACGCCGAGGCGATGATCAACACTC
>JBHEMN010000029.1:0-5841 GCA_046262575.1 Jatrophihabitantaceae bacterium | reverse complement strand
GTCCCGACGGTCGCGCCCCCGATCAATTGCGACCCATCACCATCACCCGCAGCTGGCAGAAGTACGCCGAGGGGTCGGCGCTCATCGACTTCGGCGACACCCGGGTGCTGTGCTCGGCATCGGTGCAGCAGGGGGTTCCGCGCTGGCGCAAGGGCAGCGGCCTGGGCTGGGTGACGGCCGAGTACTCGATGCTGCCGCGTGCCACGCTGACCCGCAACGACCGCGAGTCGGTGAAGGGCCGCATCGGCGGTCGCACGCACGAGATCTCCCGGTTGATCGGCCGCTCGCTGCGCGCTGCCATCGACCTGGCCGCACTCGGTGAGAACTCCGTCTCGATCGACTGCGACGTGCTGCAGGCCGACGGGGGGACCCGCACCGCCGCGATCACGGGTGCCTATGTCGCGCTGGCCGACGCCGTGACCTGGCTCGGCGCCAAGGGAGCTCTGGCCCAGCCGAATCCGCTCGTCAACTCGATTTCGGCCGTGTCGGTCGGCGTCGTCGACGGCGGGCCGCGGCTGGATCTCAGCTACGACGAGGACGTCCGCGCCGAGACCGACATGAACGTCGTCCTCACCGGCGTGGGCGAGTTCGTCGAGGTGCAGGGCACCGCCGAGGGCGTGCCGTTCCGGCGCGACGAACTCGACGCGCTGCTCGACCTGGCCGTCGCCGGGTGTGCCCAGTTGACGAAGATCCAGCAGGAGGCGCTGGGCGGGTGAGCAAGCCCGTCGGCCAGATTCTGCTCGCGAGCCGCAACCTGAAGAAGCTGGCCGAACTGCGCAGGATCCTCGCGCCGCAACTACCGCGCATCGAGGTGCTCGGCCTCGACGACATACCGCCTTACGACGAGACTCCCGAGACCGGGGCGACGTTCGCAGACAACGCGCTGCTGAAGGCCCGCGCGGGCTTCGCCCACTCCGGCCTGCTCACCATCGCCGATGACTCCGGTATCACCGTGGATGCGCTCAACGGGATGCCCGGGGTGTTGTCCGCGCGCTGGTGCGGTCGGCACGGCGACGACGAAGCGAACGTGCGCTTGGTCCTCGCTCAGCTCGCCGACACGCCGGACGACCGGCTCGGTGCGGCATTTGTGTGCGCCGCCGCGCTGGTGGCCGCCGCCGACGAGATGGTGGTCGAGGGGCGGATGCGCGGCCGCCTGGTGCGCGAACCCCGCGGTAGGAACGGGTTCGGCTACGACCCCATCTTCGTCGCTGACGGATTCGACGTGACCAACGGTGAACTGGAGCCAGCGCGCAAGGACGCCATCAGTCATCGTGGCCAGGCGCTGCGGGCACTGGCCCCGCACGTGCTCTGCGCCGCAACTGGCTGAGGACGCCCGAGTCACGCCGACCGTGATCGCGTGTCGCGGGCCAAGCAACTGCTTCGGTGTCAGGTCCGCGGCGGCACCGTGGGGGTGCCGGGCCGTTCCAGGGCGCGCAAGCGCCACTGTCCCGCGTTGCACGTCAGAGTGACCCGGTCGAGCGGACCCACGTCGACCCGCCAGAAGGTGCGCCAGCCGCCCGGTAGCGCATGGGCGAGCGACGCGCGGATGATTGTTGGATCGGTTACGGCCAAGGCGCGGGCGCCATCCGTCGCGACAGCTCGCAGCCAACGCCCGATCCGGTCGATCAAAGCGGCAAGCGACTCCCCGCCGTGAGGTGCGCTGCCGGGGTTGGCCAGCCACTCGTTGACCGCTTCCGGGTCCGACGCACTCAGCGCATCTAGGCTGAGTCCTTGCCAGGCACCGAGCTGCCAGGGCCGCAACCGCGCATCCGAGTTCACCGTGAACCCGAGCGCTGTAGCGGTCTCCAAGCAGCGGCGCACCGGCGAGCACCGGGCCGGGCCGGTGCCCATCCGGCCCGCTGCGGCTTCGGCGGCGGCCCGCCCGTAGCGGTCGAGTGGCTCATCGTCGGGGAAGCGGACCTGACGAACGGCGTCGGTTGAAGCGTGCGCGATCAGTGTCACGCGCAGCGTTTGCTGGTCCGTCATGTCTGCTAGCGTCACTCACGGCTAGGGGCGAAGAAACCGGTGCGAGTCCGATGCGGTCGCGCCACTGTATCCGCCGGTCGGCGGAAGTCAGACCTTCACCCTTCGCCGGTTCGAGTTGGGGACGCGCACATCCCAGGAGGAACACATGACCGCGAGCCTTCCCGTCGACGCGATCCACCCGCCCGTGGCGATTCCGGAGCCCATCCCGGTCCGTGAATGGTTGCCATGGATGGTCTTCGCCGGCCTGCTGATGCTCGCCGGTCTGTACTTCGTCGGAGCCGAGCAAGGAGCCGCTTCGCTGTTCGGCGGGAACTACGTGCACGAGTTCGTTCACGACGCCCGCCACCTCCTCGGGTTCCCCTGTCACTGAGGCCGGGGGATGACCCGCACCTACCTGGTGCGCGGAATGCTGGTAGGCGTCCTGGCCGCTCTGCTCGCCCTGGTCTTTGCGAAGGTTTTCGGTGAGCCATGGGTGGGACGGGCGATCTCGTTCGAGAGCGCCCGCGACGCTGCCGCTGGCGGCCCCAATGGGCCCCAACCCGTCAGCCGCACCGTGCAGAGCACTCTGGGGCTAGGCGTCGGGGTGCTGGTTTACGGTGCCGTGCTCGGCGGTCTCTACGGGCTGGTGTGCGCGGTCAGCCAGGGTCGGCTGGGATCGCTGCGAGCGCGTGGCAGCGCTGCGCTGGTAGCTGCGCTGGGTTTCGTCTCGCTCGGGCTCGTGCCGTTTCTCAAGTACCCGCCGAACCCGCCATCGATCGGCAACGCGGACACTCTCGACAAACGCACTGTGCTGTACTTCGCGATCATCGCCGCCGCCGTGGTGCTCACGGTCGGCTGTGTGGTGCTCTGGCACTGGCTAGTGGCGCGACACGATGCCTGGACCGCGGCGCTCGCGTCGCTCGGGGTGTTCGTGATCGTCATCGCGCTGGCCATGGTGGCCCTGCCCGGCTTCAACGAGGTGCCGAAGGACTTCCCGGCCGACGTCCTGTTTCGATTCCGGATCGCGTCGTTGGGCATCCAAGTAGTCCTGTGGACCACCCTCGGACTGGGCTTCGGCTGGGTGATCCATCGCAGGCTGACGGATGCGAGCGCACGCCAGACCTCCAAGCCCGACGTGAACCCGCCGGTCGCGGGATAACTCACCGTTTGATCAGCTGGAGTTGGCCCTGCGCGGCACCGGCGATCCAGATGAAATGGCTGCCCGGCGACACGGCGACCGTATTGGGCTGGCGGACGGTCGGATACCGCGCGATCTCACGCGGGGTGGTCCCTGAGACATCGAAGCCGACGACCTCATTGCGAGCGGTGAGAGTCACCCAGACCGTATCGGTGGCCGGGTCGAGCGCCATGCCGTACGGCGCGCCCGGAAGGGCGATGCTGCCGATCGCCCTGAGGGGGCGCAGTCCGAACTCGAGGATCGCGTTCCCGCGGGTGTCGGCGACGACCAACCGGTGACCCGTGGCCAGCACGCCGTGCGTCGGCCCCTTTCCCGCCGGTGTCACCGCCGTCCGGGTCTGGGTGCTGAGATCGAACATGCTCACCGTGAAATCACCGACATCGACCACGGCCACCGTCGTCCCGTCGCCCACGACCCCACCCGGCTGGCGAACCCCTGGCAATGTCTTGAGTACTACGCCGTCTTTCAAGATCGAGATCGACTTGCTGAACTCATTACCGACGATGATGAGACCGCCGGCCGCGGCCGTCGCATCATGTGGTTGCTTGCCCACCTTTGTCGATCGCTGGGCGCCTCTGGTAAGGGTCACCTCGATCAGGCGGCCCTCGCTTTCGACCGGGACAAGCACGGGGCCACCCGGTCCGGCGAGTTGCAGATGCCGGACTGTGCCTGGCAGTGCGACCGTCTGCCTGAGGCCCAAGGTCGTGCCGTCGAGCAGCAGCAGTCGGTTCGGCTGGTGAACCGCGACCGCGACGAGATTGGTCTTCGGGTCGAAGACGATGCCCTCGGGCGAGCTGCCGACGGTGCGCACTGTCCCGGCGGCCCTCGCAGTGCCCGCCGGTGCGACAGCCGGCTCCGCTGCCCCCAGGCGATGGTGATGGCTTCCGCCGCATCCGGCAACGGCAATCGCAGCTATCCAGCAGGCCGCTGCCACGTGCAATGACCGGCGAATTCGTCGCAGCTGCATGGGCCGAGTGTGCCCGAGTCTGCCGAACCGGCATCGGCCGTGCTCGCGGGTCACTCTTCGCGCACGGTCGGCCGCGGGCGCGAGCCGCTGGTGCCTAGGTGCAGCCGCCTCCTGCGCAGCAGCCCGCCAAGCAATGCCAGCGCCGCGGCCACGGCATAGATCGCGCGGCTGATGTTCGGACTGGCGCCGAAGTCCAGCCGTACCAGATAGACGAGTGTCGGCGCGAGCGCGGTGGGCAACCATTCAAGGGCGCCTGACATGACGACGAGTGCGAGAAGCAGACCCGCGTACCAACCGTAAACGGTCGTGCTGACGAGCAGCGCCGTGCCCATCATCAGGACGGCACCGTCCTCTGGGGCATCGGAGTCCGCGCGCCGCCATACCACCCAGGCGGCCAGGCCGAGCAGCAACAATCCGATGAGGGCGTCGAGCGGATGCGGCAACACTGACCCCAGTAGCAGCAGGCGCTCTCCGCTGGCGTACTTCTCCTCCCGCAGGTAGCCCGGTAGATACCCGAGCACGGCTCTACCGACGACCAGGACGTGCGGCAGGTAGGACATCGCAACCAGGGCGCTCGCCGCGCCGAGAACGAGACCAGGTCGGCGCCGGAGCAATGCCGGCAACACGATCGCCGGGTAGAGCTTCGTGGCGATCGCAGCACCAACGAGCAGGCCGGCCAACCCGCTGCGCCGCGCCGCCGCGAAGCTGACGGCGAGCACGATCAGCACAACAGCAAGCCAGTCGATGTGGCCCGCATTGCTGTATTCCAGGATTGGCAGCGGGCACCAGGCCCATAGCGCCACCGTCCAGACCGGGCGATCACGTGCGGCTGCGCGCCGGGCCAGTAGCCAGGCGACGGCGATGACCCCTAGCGCTCCGGCGAGTTGGATCGGCAGGTGGCCGCCGTGGCCCCCGAACGATGCGACGCGGATGGCAACGAAGGCCGCCTCGGCCACGGGCGGGTAGATGGTGTGCACCGTCGGCCGGTTGATCGACGTGCACCCGTCGGCGATCACATGCGGGCATCGGGTCCGCGGGAACAGGAACTCGTCGCGCAGCGGCAGCAGTTGCGGTGCATCGGGCGGGTAGCGATAGGGATCGATACCGGCCAGCTGCACCTTTGCGTCCCAGACGTAGCGGTAGTCGTCATCAGACGTGATCGGAGCCCGTGTCACCGCGAGCAGTTGGAGGACCGCGCTGGCGCCGAGGATGATCAAAGTCCCCTGGTGACGGGGCAGTCGGCACCCGGCGAGCAACCAGACGGCGAGGGCGAAAACGGGGAGTGCGAGACAGAACAGCCACAACCCCTGATGAGCGATGTCAGTCCGCTGCACGAAGACCGCGACCACTAGCCCCTCTACTCCGAGCGTCATTGCGAGCGCAGTCCGCAGACGAAGTCCCGTCACTCAATCGAGCTTGCCAGAGCGCACCCGCCGCACCTCGACGTTGCCCTGGTCACACGAAACTCAGGGTGCATTGCGGAACCGGACGCGGATGGCTCACGAACGAACAGTGACCAGCAAATACTAGGAGGAACAAATGCGCGCGATCACCAAAGCAGTATTGGGCTTGACCGCGGCGGGCATTCTCGCCGCCACCGTGGCAGCCTGCAGCAGCTCGAAGAGCGCTGACAAGAAGCCGGTAGCCGACATCAAGAGCCTTACCGGGATGAGCACGTCGGTGAAGCTTGACGCGGGATTCGTGAAGGCGA
>JBHEMN010000028.1:0-14593 GCA_046262575.1 Jatrophihabitantaceae bacterium | reverse complement strand
CGCCCAACCTGTTGACGGGGCTCACCCGCCTCGAGGTGTCGCCAGTGGGCCATCTCACCGCATTCGTGGGCACGGGAATCTTCAGCGCGGTCCTGCTCGTTATAGACAGCAGACGGCAACGGATCCACGATCTGGCGTCGTTACGAACAGAGTGAGCAGGTTCCAAACGCATTTCGCTCCAGGGTGTCGCCAGCGTCAGCGCGAATTGGGTGGTTACCGTCGAGACCGAAGTGCTCAATGGAACACCTTGCCTGAGGAGTTCTAGCGCAGAGAGAGGTGCCAACGTGACCACGACATACGCCGCGGGTCCGCTGACTGCCACCGACCGGTGTGACCGCTGCGGAGCCCAGGCCTACGTACGCGCAACCCTGGTTTCCGGTTCCGAACTGCTCTTCTGCGCGCACCACTGGCACGACAACGAGGTCCGCCTGCGGGCGATCGGCGCGACCATCCACGACGAGTCCCAACGACTGGACGACATGCCCGCCACGGCAGCCGTCGAGGAACGCTGACTGGTGTTGGTTCAGCAGGCTCGGGCTCAGTCCAGGTAGTCGCGCAATACCTGGGACCGCGACGGGTGGCGCAGCTTGGACATCGTCTTGGACTCGATCTGGCGGATGCGCTCCCGCGTGACTCCGTACACCTGGCCGATTTCGTCGAGCGTGCGGGGCTGGCCGTCGGTGAGCCCGAAGCGCAGCTTCACCACACCCGCCTCACGTTCGGACAGCGTCTGCAGCACCGACTGAAGCTGGTCCTGAAGCAGGGTGAATGACACCGCGTCGACCGCCACGACCGCCTCGGAATCCTCGATGAAATCGCCGAGCTGGCTGTCGCCTTCATCGCCGATGGTCTGGTCGAGGCTGATCGGCTCGCGGGCGTACTGCTGGATCTCCAACACCTTGTCGGGCGTGATGTCCATTTCCTTGGCGAGCTCTTCCGGGGTGGGCTCGCGGCCCAGATCCTGCAGCAGCTCCCGCTGGATGCGGCCCAGTTTGTTGATGACCTCAACCATGTGCACCGGGATCCGGATCGTGCGTGCCTGGTCGGCCATCACCCGGGTGATCGCCTGCCGGATCCACCAGGTGGCATACGTCGAGAACTTGTAGCCCTTGGTGTAGTCGAATTTCTCGACGGCCCGGATCAGGCCAAGGTTGCCCTCCTGGATCAGGTCAAGGAAGGCCATTCCCCGGCCGGTGTACCGCTTGGCCAGCGAGACGACCAGGCGCAGGTTCGCCTCCAGTAGATGGTTCTTGGCGCGTTCACCATCGCGAACGATCCAGCGCAGATCGCGCTTGAGCTGCATCGCCAACTTCTCATTTGTCTCGTCGGCCTGGCGCAACCGTTCGGCCGAGTACAGGCCGCCCTCGATGCGCTTGGCGAGGTCGACCTCCTCCTCGGCGTTGAGTAGGGCCACCTTGCCGATCTGCTTGAGGTAGGCACGTACGGAGTCGGCCGAGGCCGTCATCTCGGCGTCCTTGCGCGCCTGGCGCAGCGCCTCGGACTCCTCTTCGTCGTCCCAGGTGAACTCCGTCGACTCCTCGTCGCCGGGTTCCTCGTTAGCACCGTCGGCGGCGACGGCTGCGTCAGGCGGCTCTATCGGCAGTGTGTCGCCGGTCACCGCGTTCGTGTCTTTGCCGGGTGTGCCCGTTGCTTTGGGTGGCGCTTTCTTCGCTGGCGTCGCGCTGGCTTGCTTGGTTGCCGGGGTCTTCGTGGCGGCCGGGGTCTTCGTGGTTGCCGGGGGCTTCGTGGCCGCCGGGATCTTCGTGGGTGCCGGGGTCTTCACGGGGCGGGCACCTGGCTTCGCGGCTGCCGAGGACTTGACGGGCGTTGCGGAAACGGCTGGCTCGGCCGCTGCCTTGGTGGTCGGCTGCGCAGCCGGGGGCTTGGCCGCCGCCGACTTGGCCGACTTGGGAGACTTGGCAGACTTGGCCGGGGGGCCCTTGACTACTGCTGTTGCGCGCTGGGTGGCACTCGCCGCGGCCACTGTGTTCCTGGCGGGGCGAGCCGGCGCGACGTCGGTGGGCTGCTGATTACTGGAAACCACGGAAGACCTTTCACCAAATTGCGTGACCTTGAGGTACCGGGCGCGAGGGACTGCAAACCGGGCTAATGGATGCAAGAGTGGGTCGCAGGCCGTCTGTTGGTTGGCTCAGTATCGAGTCCAGTACGTGCGCAGTGCCCTGGGCGATATTGTACTGCGCGCTGCGGGCAACGCCAGCCGGGACGGTAAGGGTTACTGACCACGGCGCTCTGCCGCGGCCATCGCCGCGCCGACTATGCCTGCGTCGTTGAGCAACTCGGCCGCTTTCACCGGAGTCCTCAGCTGCAGCAGAGGCACCCACTTGGCGGCGTCCTTGCTGACACCACCGCCGACCACGAACAGATCTGGAGTGAAGAGGCGCTCCACGTGGCTCATGTAATCCTGGACCCGCACAGCCCACTTCTTGTACGACATCCTGTGCACGTCACGCACGGACGCCGCTGCGCGCTTCTCGGCGTCGTGGCCGTCGAGTTCGAGGTGGCCGAGCTCGGTGTTCGGCACCAGCGTGCCGTTGAAGAGCAACGCGCTGCCGATGCCGGTCCCGAACGTCAGCAGGATGACCACGCCGGCCACCCCCCGTGCCGCACCGAAGCGCGCCTCGGCGATGCCCGCCGCGTCGGCGTCGTTGAGGACGATCACCTCGTTCGCGCCCCCAGCCGCGGCGGTGAAGCAGGCATCCACATCTGTCCCGATCCAGCTCTGGTCGACGTTCGCCGCGGACATGGCGACACCATGCTGTATCACCGCGGGAAAAGTCGCACCGACGAGCCCCTGCCAGCTCACCGCGGCCAGTAACCGGGCAACGACCTCCGCGACCGCGTCGGGCGTCGAGGGGTGTGGGGTCAAGATCCGCGCACGTTCGGTCACCAGGTGACCGGTCGTCGTGTCCACGATCGCGCCCTTGATGCCGGTGCCGCCGATGTCGATGCCGAACGCCTGCCCGGACTGCTCGCCCACGGCTACTCCTGTCGTCTCGCCCAAGTGTCGCCGAACCCTATCCCGACCCGATGCGCCCGCCGTGGTGCGATAGGTCGGTGACGAGCCCGCGATCGATCGACCCGAATTCGCCCGGAGAACTGGAACGTTTCGCCGTCGAACTGGCGGCTGGGGCGGCTGCGTTGGTACGCCGGCACCGCTGCGGCGAGCTCACCGTGGCCTGGAAGAGCACCGCGACGGATCTGGTCACCCAAGCTGACCGGGCCAGCGAACAATGGCTCGTGGAGCAGATCGCGGTGGCGCGCCCGGCGGATGCGATCCTCGGCGAGGAAGGCGCCGGATCCGAGGGGAGCAGCGGTGTTCGCTGGGTGCTCGACCCGATCGACGGCACGGTCAACTACGTTCTTGGCCTGCCGCAGTACGCAGTGTCGGTGGCGGCGGAGCTCGACGGCCACGTGCTGGCTGGTGCGGTCTGCAACGCGGCGTCCGGTGAGGTGTTCCGAGCCCATCGTGGCGGCGGGGCCCACCTCGGTGACACCAGGCTGGCCGGCCCGCGAGTCGTGCCGCTGGCGCGAGCGGTCGTCGGTACCGGGTTCGGCTATGCAGCGGCGCAACGCACGCGCCAAGGCGCCGTCGTCGCACAATTGCTGCCGCGAGTAGCTGACATCCGGCGGCTCGGCTCGGCCAGCCTTGATCTGTGCGCGGTCGCCGCGGGTCGCCTGGACGCCTACTTCGAGGCCGGCCTGCAGCGGTGGGACCATGCGGCGGGTGTGCTTATCGCCGTCGAGGCCGGCTGTGCCGCCACCGGCCCGCGGGGGGAGGCGCCCGCATCGCGCCTCACCGCGGTGGCAGGCAAGTCGCTGGCAGTGGACTTCTTTGCGCTGCTCGAAGAACTGGGCGCCGACGGCGTCAGTTGTTCGAGCAGCTAGCGCTACTGCGCGGCGCCGCGACGGTGCCGGTCGGGGCGAGGCTGATGTGCTGGGCCTTCATCGCCGCCTGCGCGGCCGCGACCGTCGCGACCGCCTTGAACTTCAGACCGAGCGAGACGACAACCTTGCCGATCGGGTCAACTGCAAGCGCGACCATCTTCGCGCCCGGGAAGTAGTACGCCAGCAGCGCCGCATCCTTCTTCTGATTCGGGCCGAACCGGATCTCGGCGATGCCCGCAACGTGCACCTTGGGACTGTCGTTGCCGTATCCGGCTACCTTGAAGCCGTTCTTTGTCAGCGTTTTCGCCGTCGCCTTGGCGATGCCTGCGCGGCTCGTGGAGTTCAACACGGACACCTGCACGTTGGCAGGTCGCGGAAGAACTGACGTGGATGGGCTGGACGTGGGGCATTTCACCCTGGCCACCGCGTGCCCGTCGTCGCGGTGCAGCACTCGCCACCAGACCAGGGAGGTCAGCAGGGTCAAGGCGACGAGGAGGATCAGGGCCGGAAGCGGGCGTCGCTTCGTCGGACTTGCCATGACCCGTAGCCTCCCTAGCGATGCGAGCCGCAAGCCTATCTGCGGGTCGCGGGAATGGGCGGGACCGCCCTGCAGTTGTGTCCTCGCGTCGACGCGGTACGGTTCCCGCGCGAGCACGCGGAGGCTCGGTGCGCAAACCAGCGCGGCGGCGGCTACCGGGCACAAGACGAAGTAGTCAGACGTTGCAGCGCAGGGAACAGAGCGCGCAACGACTTGACCGACCCACGACAAGGCAAGCGGGCGATCCCCGTTGAGGAGTTGAAGGCAGATGGCGACTGACTACGACGCACCGCGCCGCGGTGACGTCGACGAGCTGAGTGAGGACTCGCTCGAGGAGCTCAAGGCGCGACGAGCTGAGGCGCAGTCCGGCTCGATCGACGTCGACGAGACCGAACTGAACGAATCCTTGGAGCTCCCCGGCGCCGACCTGTCCAGCCTCTCCGGCGAGGAGCTGACGGTGCGGGTACTGCCCAAACAGGACGATGAGTTCACCTGCTCGAGCTGCTTCCTGGTGCACCACCGAAGCCGGCTCGCCCGGCACCGCAACGGCCGGTTCATCTGCCGCGATTGCGTTTGAGGTGAAACAGGACGCCAGGGGTGGTCCGTAGCCGGCCGGGTTGGTAGCGATCGCGCACTGGGCTGCTCAGAGGCTTGCTCGCAGGCTCAGGCCGCCGTCGATCACGATTGTCTGCCCGGTGATCCAGGCGGCGTCGGACGAAGCCAGAAAGGCGACCGCGGCGCCGATATCGGCGGGTTCACCCAACCGGCCCAGCGGGTAGCCGGCGGCCGCCTCGACCTCGTTGTCGATATAGAGCGCCTCGGCGAACTTGGTCTTCACCACGGCGGGGGCCACGGCGTTCACCCGCACCCGCGGACTCAGTTCTGCGGCCAGCTGCATGGTCAGTCCGATGAGCGCGGACTTGCTGACGCCGTAGTAGCCGATGCCGGGGGATGGAAGCAGCCCAGCGATCGAGGCGATGTTGACGATCGCTCCGGCGCCGTCCGAGCCCAGGCCGGCGCCCAGCGCCCGGCGAGCCCAGGACAGCGCCGCCAGCACGTTGACGTCCATGATCTTGCGAGCCACCGGTTCCTCGAGCTCGGTGAGCGGGCCGTAGGCCGGGTTGACGCCGGTGTTGTTGACGAGCACGTCGATGTGCCCGAACTCGCGCACGACGCTGTTGATGGCGTCGGCTTGGTGCTCGCCGTCGTCAGTGCGCCCGGCGACCGCGATGGCATGGGTGGTGCCACCCAGGCGCTCGACGGCAGCCGCCAGTCCGTCGGGCTTGCGGGCGGTCAGACACACCTGCCCCCCCTCTGCCACCAAGCGTTGGGCGACCGCGAATCCGATCCCGCGGCTCGCACCGGTGATGACGGCCACCCGGCCGGCGAAACGTTGCCCCTGCTCGTGAGCTGTCATGAAGCCGCAGACTAGGGCATGGCGGCGAGCCGGTTCGGCTCCCACTGCCGGTTCTGGCCGCGCAGGCCTCAGCTGACGGAGCGGAGCAGCTCCACGACCTGTTGCGGGCGCCGGCTGCTGACAATCCAGTACGGGGTGGGATCCTCCGGGTCGTCGACCCAGAACTGGACGCCAGGCCCGATCCACGGCCTGATGGAGACGAAGGCCGCGGGGTCGCCCTCCCGGCCGACGACCCGTCGCAGGGTCGGGCCGTCCAGGGCCACGGCGCCACTCACATAGCGCAACGGCAGGTGCGCGCCCCGGATGCGCAGCTCGCCGTCGGCCACCTCCAGCGCGCTGTGCCCGAGCCACCACACGATCACCACCGACAACGGCAGCAGGATGCCGTACGGGATCCAGTCGGTCAGCGCAAGCCGGGCGATGTGGAACTCGGCGGCCAGGATGGCGGCGATCGTCAGCGCGACGGGATACCACCACCACGGAGCCCGCAGCGGCTCGCGGTAGCGCAACTGCGCGGGGCCGGTCGAAAAGGTCTCACTGCCGCCGCTCACGCCGTCGAGGGTAGCGTTCCGCGCTATGGGCAACCCGCCGCGGCGATCAGTGCGCGCCCGCGCATCCGGGGGTCGCGCGTGAACGTGGACAACCTGCGCGAAGGTCACGTCGCCGAGCCGGTGACGGTACTCGTCCAGCGTCTGGACGCCGGCCTGCCGCTGCCCGCGTATGCCCTGCCCGGCGACGCGGGTGCCGACATCGTGAGCGCGCAGGACGTGACGCTCGCTCCGGGTGAGCGCGCTGTGCTGCCGACCGGCCTGGCGATCGCCCTCCCCGAGGGGTACGCGGCATTCGTCCACCCGCGTTCGGGACTCGCTGCCCGGGCCGGTCTCGGGCTGGTCAACGCGCCCGGCACCGTCGACGCGGGGTACCGCGGTGAGATCAAGGTCATTGTCATCAACCACGACCCGACCCGCACGCTGCAGCTGCACCGCGGCGAGCGCATCGCGCAGTTGGTTTTCCAGCGCGTCGAGCACGCCACGTTCGTCGAGGTGGCGGCCTTGCCTGCGTCGGCACGAGCGGGTGGTGGGCACGGGTCCACCGGGGGAGCCGCAGCGTTGAGCGCCGCCGGTGTCAGCCCAGCGAAGGGAGCAGGCGAGTAGTGGCGTCGCGACGCAAGGAGAAACGCACCGAGCGGTCGAAGTTGGATGCGACCCCGCCGTGGGAGACCAAGAGCCGGGACGAACCGGAGCCGACCGAGGGACCCTTCGACGAGCGCGACGCCCCGCAGGACGACATCGTTCGCATCGACCTCGGTGCCCTGCGGGTGCCCGTCGGTCCGGGCATCGACGTGCGGCTGGAGCTGAACGAGGCGCAACAGGTGATCGCGGTAACGCTGGCGGCGCCGGACGGGCACATGCAGCTCGGGGTGTTCGCGGCACCGCGCAACGAGTCGGTGTGGGACGACATCCGCGCCGAGATCGCCGCCTCGATGACCTCCCAGCGCGGGGTGGCCAAGGAGATCTCCGACCCCAGCTTCGGCACCGTGCTCACCGGCAGGCTGCCAGGGGAGGGCAGCGGCCAGGTTCCGGTTCGTTTCATCGGCGTCGACGGACCGCGCTGGTTCCTGCGCGCCATGTTGGTCGGTGCGCCCGCCACCGACCGCGCGAAGGCGGCGCCGTTCGAGAAGGCACTGCGCCAGGTCATCGTGGTGCGCGGCCCGGAGCCGCTGCCCGCCCGGGAACCGGTGCCGCTGCGGCTGCCGAAGGAGCTGGCCGCGCAGGGCGGTGAGGGCGAGGAACAGCCGAGCTGAACGGGCGCGGGTATTCTCGGGGCGTGGGCAACCGTCCGTCGCTGCTGAGCCGCCTGACGGCCACCGCGCACAACCTCGATGCAGCCGCGCTGCGTTCCGAGGTGGAACGGCTGTCGTGCAGGCCGGTCTTGGACCTGCCCCGCGGCGCCGTCGTCAGCATTACCGGACGCCTGCGCGCCGTCGTCTACAACCCGCGTGAGACTGTGCCGACCCTGGAGGCCGAACTGTTCGACGGCTCGGCGGCCATCGTGCTCGTCTGGCTCGGTCGCCGCCGGATCGCCGGCATCGAACCCGGGCGGCGCCTGGTGGCCCGGGGCCGGGTGGGGTTCCACGACGGCCGGGCGGCCATCTACAACCCGTGGTACGAGTTGCAGAGCGCCGTGCACGGATGACAGGCACCGAAGACACCGCGCCGCCGGGCCGCGGCGAGCTGCGCGAAACCTACCGTCAGCAGCTACTCAACGGGATCGGCGGCTGGACGGGCACCGTGATCACCGCCATCCCGCCAGTCGTCTTCGTCATCGTGAACACGCTCACCGGCCTGCGTCCGGCGATCGTGGCTGCGCTCGGGACGGCTGTACTTTTGGCCGCCTACCGGATGGCGCGCAGGCAACCGGTGCAACAGGCGCTCGCCGGCCTGTTCGCCGTAGCCATCGCGGCGGTGATCGCCGCCCGCACCGGGCAGGCCCGTGGCTACTTCCTGCTCGGTATCTGGAGCAGCTTCGCCTACGCCGCCGCGTTCGGCGTGTCGGCGATCGTGCGCCGCCCCGTCGTGGGGCTGTTGTGGGAATTCCTCGAACCGACGCCCGGCGGCGGTGACGTGCCCTGGTACCGCCGGCGCGCGCTGCTGCGCGCCTACACCGTGGCCACGCTGGCGGCGACCGTGGTGTTCCTGGCCCGGGGGATCGTGCAACTGACGCTGTTCAGACACAATGCGACCGGCTGGCTGGCCTTCGCCCGCATCTCGATGGGCTACCCGCTCTCCATTGCGGCAGTAGGTTTCGGGTTCTGGATCGTGACCCGAGTCCGCCGGCGCCTCGCGGCGTCGGTCGACGGCGCTGCCTGAGGCCTCAGTCGCCCAGGACGGAGCGGTGCAGCGCCTCTTCTGCCTCGGGCCGCGCGACGAAGAGCAGTTCGTCGCCGGGCTCGAGGGGCTCCTCGGCCGACGGTGTGATCACGCGCGCGCCGCGCACGATCGCGACCAGAGCGGCGTCCTTTGGCAGATCGAGGTCGCGCACGGCGTGCCCCGCGCATGGTGCCGCGTCGGGCAGCGTCACCTCCACCAGGTTCGCCTGCCCCTCTCGCAGGCCGAACAGGCGGACGATGTCGCCCACCTCAACCGCCTCCTCGACGAGCGCCGCGAGGACTCGGGGCGTCGACACGGCGACGTCGACCCCCCACGCCTCGGTGAACAACCATTCGTTCGCCGGGTGATTGATACGGGCCACGACGCGCCGTACCGAGAACTCGGTCTTGGCGAGCAGGGAAAGGACAAGGTTGACCTTGTCGTCGCCGGTCGCGCCGATGACGACCTCGAACTCCTCCAGGCTGGCGTTCTCGAGGTTGGCCACTTCGCAGGCGTCGCCGAGCAACCAGTCGGCGCCCTCGATCCGGCCGGGCTGAACCTTGCGCGGGTCCTTGTCGATGAGCAGCACCTGGTGCTCGTTGGCGAGCAGTTCGCGAGCTATCGAGCGCCCGACCGATCCTGCTCCGGCGATGGCAACCCTCATGAGGATGTCCCCTCGGGCGCCCGGCTGACGAGATCGCGCAGCAACACGGCGTGGTCGTCGGCGACGAGGACATGCAGGCCGTCGCCGGACTGCACGATGCTGGAGGCCAAGGGCAGTTGCCCGGTCCCGAAGCGGGTGATCAGGGCGACCCGCGCACCCGTGGCGCTCTCCAACTCGCTCAGCGGGTGGCCGACCCAACCCTCGTCCGGACTGACGTGCAGCAACGCGATCCGGCCCGACGGGTCGCGCCACGCCTCGGCCGTGGCCTCACCGAGAACTTGCTTGAGCAGCCGGGCCGCCGTCCAGGGCACGGTGGCGACCGTGGGGATGCCCAGGCGCTCGTAGACCTCCGCGCGCTTGGGGTCATAGATGCGCGCAACGACCTTCTGTACCCCGTAGGTCTCGCGAGCCACCCGCGCCGCGATGATGTTGGAGTTGTCGCCGCTGCTGACGGCTGCGAAGGCATCGGCGTCCTCGATGCCGGCCGATACGAGGGTGTCCTGGTCGAAGCCGATACCGGTTATCTGACGGCCGCTGAAGTGTTCGCCGAGCCTGCGGAACGCGAGCGGGTCTTGATCGATGACCGCGACGCTGTGCTCAAGGCGGGCGAGACTGTGCGTGAGCGAGGCGCCGACGCGTCCGCACCCCATGATGACGACGTGCACTGGCGGCACACCTCCTTTCGACCGGGTTGCCCGCGGTGTCGGTGCCATGCCGGACCGCCGGCAGGTCCGGCGTGACGACGCTACACAGCACTGAACGGGCCCGCGACGACACTGTCGCGCCACTGCGCGCCGAGCTGGGGGAGCACCCGTATTGTGCGCGACGTGGCGTTATTGACCCGAGTGCTCAAGCGAATCATCATCGGCAGCCCGGTCAGCTCCGAGCAGGTCGGACATTCGTTGCTGGCCAAACGGCTGGCTCTGCCGATCTTCGCCAGCGACGCGCTCTCGAGCGTGGCCTACGCGACCCAGGAGATCCTGCTGGTGCTCACCGTGGGGGGCACCGCATTTCTGTATCTCGCACCGTGGGTCGCCCTCGGCGTCGTGGTGCTCATGGCCACCGTCGTCGCGTCGTACCGACAGCTCGTTCGGGCCTACCCGACCGGCGGGGGCGATTACGAGGTGGCGACGAAGAACATCGGCAAATCCGCTGGGGTCGTGGTAGCCAGCGCCCTGCTCGTCGACTACGTGATGACCGTAGCGGTGTCGGTGTCCTCGGGCGTTGACAACATCATCTCCGCGCTGCCGTCCCTGCACCAGCAGCGGGTGGTTCTCGCCGTGGGCTTCGTCGTGGTCCTTGCCGCGGTCAACCTGCGCGGCCTACGGGAGGCCGGGCTCGCCTTCGCGGCACCGACCTACCTGTTCGCCACCGGCGTGTTCCTCATGATCGGCACCGGATTCGTCCGGGTGGTGCTCGGCGACGCCCCGGTGTCGGAGAGCGCGCACTACGGCGTCCATGTGCACACCGGGTATGGATCCCTCGGCTTCCTTGCGCTGATGTTCTTCACTCTGCGCGCCTTCGCATCGGGTTGCACCGCGCTCACCGGCGTCGAGGCGATCGCGAACGGTGTGCCCGCGTTCAAGGCGCCCAAAGCGAAGAACGCGCAGTTGACCCTGGTGGCGATGGGGGCCATCGCGGTGTCGATGTTCGGCGGCCTGACCGCTCTCGCCTTGGTCGCGAAAGTACATATCACCGACCCGATCACCAACAGCTGTCTGCTGATCGGCGTGAGCGACTGCTCACACACCCCGCAGCGCACCGTGATCGCGCAGGTCGCGGGCGCGGTGTTCGGCGGCCCGCATTCGATCGGCTTCTTCTACGTGCAGGCCACGACGGCGCTGATCCTGGTGCTGGCCGCCAACACGGCGTTCAACGGATTCCCTCTGCTCGGCGCGATCCTGGCCCGCGACAAGAACCTGCCCGCGCAGTTGAACACGCGCGGGGACCGACTTGCCTACAGCAACGGGATCCTGATGCTGGCCGTTGTGGCAGGACTGATCATCACCGTCTACAAGGCCGACACCACGAGACTGATCCAGCTCTACATCATCGGGGTATTCACGTCCTTCACGCTCGGCCAGACAGGCATGGTGCGGCACTGGAACCGCGCCCTGCGCACCGAACGCGATCCGTCCGAGCGGCGGCGCAACCAACGCTCGCGAGCGATCAACGGCTTCGGCGCGAGCTTGTCCGGCATCGTCCTGGCGATCGTCATCGTCACCAAGTTCACGAAGGGCGCCTACCTGGTACTCATCGCGATGCCCATCCTGTACGCGATGATGCGAGCGATCAACCGGCACTACACGCGCGTTGCCGCAGAACTCACCACCGATGAGGTCGGGCTGATCCTGCCGGCTCGCAACCACGTGGTCGTCCTGGTGTCCAAGCTGCACAAGCCCACGCTGCGCGCGCTGGCCTTCGCCCGCGCCACTCGGCCGGACACGTTGACGGCGCTCACGGTGAACGTCGAGGACGACGACACCCGCGCGCTGCTGGCCGAGTGGGAACGCCACGACCTGCCGGTCAAGCTCACTGTGCTCGAGTCGCCCTACCGCGAGGTGAGCGGCGCGATCATCGCCTACATCAAGAACCTGCGCGGTGACCGACCGCACGATGTGGTGAGCATCTTCATCCCCGAGTACGTGGTAGGCCACTGGTGGGAGCAGTTGCTGCACAACCAGGCCGCCCTGCGGCTCAAGGGGCGCCTGCTCTTCCAGCAGGGCGTGATGGTGACCAGTGTCCCCTGGCAGCTCGAGTCGACTGCCGCGCTGACCGACGGCCCCCCCAGTCCGGTCAGGCCGGCGCATGGGGACCAGCCGGCCGACGGCCCCCCCAGTCCGGTCAGACCGGCCCGCGGCGTTCAGCCGGCCGACAAGGCCTCGCCGGCACCGCTCAGCGGTGGCTGAGGACGCCGCACTGATCGGCTGCGTCGTCGAGGTCGAGATCGGTGCCCCTGCGCATGGCGGCTCCTGTGTCGCCCGCCACGACGGTCGGGTGATCTTCGTGCGCCACGCCCTGCCCGGCGAGCGGGTGCGAGCCCGGGTCACCGAGGATCGCGGGGCCACGTTCAGCCGCGCCGACGCCATCGAGATCCTGCGACCTTCCGACGACCGCGTCGCGCCGCCGTGCCCGCATGCGGGCCCGGGCCGGTGCGGCGGCTGTGACTGGCAGCACGCCAGCGGCGCTGCGCAACGAGCGATCAAGACGTCGGTCGTGCGCGAGCAGTTCAGCCGCCTCGCCGGCATCGATACTGCCGAGCTGTTCCCAGGCGTCGAGCCGTTGCCTGGCGGCTTACTCGGCTGGCGCACCCGGATCGCCTTCGCCGTCGGTCCGAACGGGCGTTTCGGTCTGTACCGGCACCGATCGCATGAGGTCGAGGTCCTCGACACCTGTCCACTGGGCGTGCCCGGCGTGGGTGACGCCGGGGCGCTGGCGCGGGACTGGCCGGGGCTGGCGGGGGTGGAGGTCGCCGCTGGCGAGGAGACGATTACCGTGCTCGCCCGGCGCCCCGGCCCCGGCCGGCAGGCTCGGGGGCGCCGCCCACCCGACCGGGTGGAGGTAGTGGCCGGACCCACTCGGCTGCGCCACTGGGTCGGGCAGCGGGAGTTCACCGTCGCGGCCGAGGGATTCTGGCAGGTGCACCCCGCTGCAGCCCCGGCGTTCGCTGGCTCGGTACTCGAAGCGGTAGCGCCGCGGCCGGGTGAAACCGTGCTGGATCTGTATGCCGGCGCTGGAATGCTGACAGCCTTGCTCGCCGAGGCAGTCGGCGCCACCGGCCACGTGGTGGGGATCGAGTCATCACCGCGCGCGGTCGACGACGCGTCGGCTAATCTCGCCGATCTACCGTGGGCTCAGGTGCAGCGCGGCCGTGTCGAGGATGCGGTGTCGGGCCGCCACCCGATCGACCCCGATGTCATCGTGCTCGATCCCCCTCGTGCCGGTGCAGGGCGTGCGGTGATGGCGGCGTTGCTCGAGTTGCGTCCGCGCGCGGTCGGCTACCTGGCCTGCGATCCAGCGTCCCTCGCGCGAGATGTCCGCGTGGCGCTGGACGCCGGCTGGCGGCTGGCTGCCCTGCGCGCCTTCGACGCGTTCCCGATGACCCACCACGTCGAGTGCGTCGCCCTGCTCACGCCCGTCGGGGTCGGCGAACGGCCCCGGGGCGGCTGAACCGGCGCGCCACGGTACAGACACCGTAAGATTTTGCTCGTGACACACGTGCTCGGGCGGCTGCGCGAACCGGCCGATCTGCGCGTGCTCAGCCACGAGGAGTTGGTGTTGCTGGCGGCCGAGATCCGCGACTCGCTGGTGCAGACGGTCTCGCGCACCGGCGGTCACCTGGGCCCCAATCTGGGTGCGGTCGAACTGACCATTGCCGTGCACCGGGTATTCGATTCTCCGACTGAACCGATCCTGTTCGACGTCGGCCACCAGAGCTACGTCCACAAGATGCTCACCGGCCGAGTCGGGCAGATGTCCACGTTGCGCCAGAGCGGCGGGCTGTCCGGCTATCCCAGCAGGGCCGAGAGCGAGCACGACTGGATCGAGAACTCCCACGCCTCGACGGCACTGTCCTACGCCGACGGGCTGGCCAAGGCCTTCGCCGTGCGTAACGAGCGCCGGCCGGTCGTCGCCGTCGTCGGTGACGGCGCGCTGACCGGCGGTATGTGCTGGGAGGCGTTGAACAACATCGCGGCCTCCGACCGGCAGGTCATCGTTGTAGTCAACGACAACGGACGGTCCTATTCGGCGACCATCGGGGGCCTGGCGGCGCACCTGGCCGGGCTGCGGCTGCGTCCCGGCTACGAGCGCGTGCTGGGGCAGGTCAAGGGGGCCCTGGGGCGCACGCCGGTGGTCGGGGCCCCGCTCTACGACGCGCTGCACGGGGTCAAGCGGGGCATCAAGGATCTGCTGGCCCCCCAGGGCATGTTCGAGGACCTCGGTCTGAAGTACGTCGGCCCGGTCGACGGGCACGACCTGGACGCTCTGGAGAATGCGTTGACGTTGGCGCGCGGCTACGGCGGGCCGGTGATCGTCCACTGTGTCACGCGCAAGGGTTATGGCTACCCGCCGGCGGAGAACGACGAGGCCGATCAGATGCACCAGTCCCGGGGATTCGACCCCGAAACCGGACTGCCCAGCGCGACGGGCGGGCGCAGCTGGACCGGCGTGTTCGGTGAGGAGATGGTGCGGCTGGG
>JBHEMN010000027.1:0-8137 GCA_046262575.1 Jatrophihabitantaceae bacterium | reverse complement strand
CGGGTGCTCGGCACGGTGAAGACGAGCGGTCTGCCCGAGCCGTCGAGGGCGAGCCCGACGACCCGCCCCCTGTACCCGCCGCAGTCACCATCCTGCCCGCCGAAAGGCACCCACACCCGGCCTGCGGTGACCGTGAGGGCGCCACGCTCCTGCATCGCCGCCGTCTCCACGCCGGGCAGGTCGATGCTCCGATGCCACCGCACCGACCCGTCCGTGACATCGAGGGCGACCAGTTCGTGGCGGGGCGGGCCACCGTACTCCGCAGCCACGAAGACGAGGCCGGACGGCTCGTCGAAGACCGGGGTACCAGTGATGCCGAGAGGATCGATGTTGCCGCACCCGCGTTCCCCCTTGGGCGACGGAGCGCCCAGATGCCGGTGCCAGACTGGCCGGCCGGTGGCCTGGAACGCGTACACGGTGTTGTTCTCGGTGGCCACGATCGTTCTGGCGCCGGCCACGATGGGGGCGGCATAGACCGCACCGTCCAGCGTGAGTGACGCATCGAGCCGAGGCGCGCCGTGTGCGGCCGGCATTGTCGTCGACACCCCGCTGCGGGCGGCGTTGCCGTAATACGTCGGCCAATCGGGAAGGGCCGGCGGTCCCCGGGTCGCAGCCGATGTGCGCACAGGTGCGTCCCCGGTCGCCGGGCTGGTCGCCCGGGGCCGGGACGCTCCGGGCGCACCGTTCGAGCCGCTCGTGCATGCAGACAACAACCAGAACGCAAGGACCACTGGGACCGCACGCATCTGTCGATTATCGCCAGGTCAGTCCAGCAGGTCGCGGACCGCAATCGTCTCGTCACGGTCCGGCCCGACGCCCACCGCGGAGATCGGTGCATTGATCATTTTCTCCAGCGCGGCGACGTAATCGCGCGCGTTGCGCGGCAGCTCATCCAGCGTCCGGGCCAGGGAGATGTTTTCGTGCCAACCGGGGAACGTCTCATAGATCGGGACGGCGCGGGCGAAGTCGACCTGGTACATCGGCAGCTCGTCGTGACGGACGCCGCCGACGTCGTAGGCCACACAGACGGGGATCTCGTCCATGCCGGTGAGGACGTCGAGCTTGGTCAGCACGAAATCGGTAACGCCGTTGATGCGCGTCGCGTACCGCGCGATCACCGCGTCGAACCACCCGCAGCGGCGCGGCCGCCCGGTGGTCGTGCCGAACTCGGCACCGGCGGTGCGCAACCCGTCGCCCTTTTCGTCGCGCAGCTCGGTGGGGAACGGCCCCTCCCCCACCCGGGTGGTGTACGCCTTCACTATCGCGATCACCCGGCTGATGCGGGTGGGTGGGATTCCGCTGCCAGTACATGCTCCGCCCGCCGTCGCATTGGACGAGGTGACGAATGGATACGTGCCGTGGTCAACGTCGAGCAAGGTGGCCTGACCCGCTTCGAGCACGACGGTCTTGCCGTCCCTGAGCATCCCGTCGAGCAGCAGCGCGGTGTCGGCGACCATGGGCCGCAGCCGGTCAGCGTAACCCAGCAGCTCGTCGACCACAGCGTCTTCCTCGACTGCCTTGCGGTTGTAGATCTTGACCAGAATCTGATTCTTCAGGTTGAGCGCGCCGCTGACCTTGGCCCGCAGCACGCCCTCGTCGAACAGGTCCTGCACCCGGATCCCGATTCGCGCCATCTTGTCCGCGTAGGTCGGGCCGATGCCGCGGCCCGTCGTGCCGATCCTGCTGCTGCCCAGGAAGCGCTCGGTGACCTTGTCCAGGGTGCGGTTGTAGGAGGCGATCACGTGCGCCGATCCGCTGACGACGAGTCCAGACGTGTCGACGCCGCGGGATTCGAGGGCGTCGATCTCCTCGAACAGCACGCCGAGGTCGACCACCACGCCGTTGCCGATGACGGGCCGGCAGCCCGGCGTCAGGATCCCCGAGGGCAGCAGGTGCAGCGCGTACTTCTCGGTGCCGATGACGATGGTGTGCCCGGCGTTGTTGCCTCCGTTGAACTTCACGACGGCGTCGACCCGGCTGCCGAGCAGATCAGTGGCCTTACCCTTGCCTTCGTCGCCCCACTGGGCGCCGACGAGAACGATCGCGGGCATGACTCACCTCCGTCGTTAGTTGGGCCCTGCGAAGGGTAGTGGACCCTCTTCCGCGCCGGGCGCGCCGCGGGTCATAGTGGGCTCATGACGACCTCGACCGACCCGAAGCTGACCAAGATCATCCTGGGTGAAGACGAGCAGCCCACGCAGTGGTACAACCTGCTGGCTGATCTGCCCACGCTGCCACCGGCCGTGCTGCATCCGGGCACCCTGCAACCGGTCGGCCCGGACGACCTCGCCCCGCTGTTCCCGATGGAGCCGATCGGGCAGGAGGTCACCACCGAGCGCTACGTCGACATCCCTGGCGCCGTGCTGGATGTCTACCGGCTGTGGCGCCCGTCTCCGCTGTACCGGGCCCACCGGCTGGAGAAGGCGCTCGGTACCCCGGCCCGCATCTACTACAAGTACGAAGGCGTGTCCCCCGCCGGGTCGCACAAGCCAAACACCGCGGTCCCGCAGGCGTACTACAACGCCAAGGCCGGTATCCGACGACTTACCACCGAGACCGGTGCGGGCCAATGGGGAACGGCGCTGGCCTTTGCCTGTGCCCAGTTCGGGCTGGACTGCGAGATTTGGCAGGTGCGGGCCTCCTACGACCAGAAGCCGTACCGCCGCATGATGATCGAGACCTTCGGCGGGATCGTGCACCCTTCACCGTCCACGCTCACCGGGGCCGGGAGGGCCATCCTGGCCGCGCACCCGGACTCGACGGGGTCACTGGGCATTGCCATCAGCGAGGCTGTCGAGGTGGCGGCACAGAACGCCGACACCAACTACGCCCTGGGCAGCGTGCTCAACCATGTCCTGCTGCACCAGACCGTGATCGGCGAGGAGGCCCTGCTGCAACTGGCCAAGGTGGGCGAGACGCCCGATCTGATCGTCGGCTGCACCGGCGGCGGATCGAACTTCGCCGGGCTGGCCTTCCCATTCCTGCGCGAGAAGCTCGCCGGGACGATGGCGCCGGTGATCCGGGCAGTCGAGCCGGCGGCCTGCCCTTCCCTGACCCGCGGCGTGTACGCCTACGACTTCGGCGACACGGCCGGGATGACCCCCCTGATGAAGATGCACACGCTGGGCCATGACTTCATCCCCGACCCGATCCACGCCGGCGGGCTGCGCTACCACGGGATGAGCCCCTTGATCAGCCACCTGAAGGAGGAGGGGCTGCTCGAGGCGGTGGCCAAGCCGCAACGGGAGTGCTTCGCCGCGGGCGTCCAGTTCGCGCGGACGGAGGGCATCGTCCCGGCGCCGGAGCCGACGCACGCGATTGCGGCGGCGATCGAGGAAGCGCTGCGCTGTAAGGAATCCGGCGAGGCAAAGGTGATCCTGACCGCCATGTGCGGCCACGGGCACCTCGACCTGCCGGCCTACGACGCATACCTGTCTGGCGCCATGCAGGATCAGGCCCTCGACGACGCGGCACTTACTGAGGCGATCGCGGCCCTGCCGCCCGTCCCCGCCGCCGCCGCCGGATAGTGGTTCGCCGGCCGCCCCAGAGGCGGTCACCGAACCACAATCGGTCAGCGGGGGAGGTAGCGCACCGCCTCCGGGTCGCTGTCGGCGAGCAGTTGGGCGCACCGGCTGGCCTCGTCCGTTTCTGCGATCGACGCGGCGGCCACCCCCAGGGCATGTACCGCTCGCAGGAAACCGCGGTTGGGCTCGTGCGCCCACGGCACCGGCCCCTGGCCCTTCCAGCCGGCCCGACGCAATGCGTCCAGGCCGCGGTGATAGCCGGTGCGGGCATAGGCGTAGGCCTCGACGGGACGCCCGCCGGCGAGCGCGGCCTCGGCCAGCGTGGCCCACGCCGCGCTGGAAGCGGGATGCGCCGCTGCCACAGCGCTCGGATCGTCACCGGCCGCGAGCAGCGTCAGCGCCGGATCCGCTGGCAGCTTGGTCGGCGGCGCGAGCAGATTCCCGAAGTGGGTCATGCCGTGACCGACGTGCCGGCCGAAAGCAGCGCCTCGCAGGCCTCGGTGACCCGGGCGGCCATCGCGACCTCGCCCGCCTTGAGGTAGCTGCGCGGGTCGTAGGCCTTCTTGTCGCCGACCTCGCCGTCGATTTTCAGCACCCCGTCGTAGTTGCTGAACATGTGCGCGGCGATCGGTCGGGTGAACGCGTACTGGGTGTCGGTGTCGACGTTCATCTTCACGACGCCGTAGGAAAGCGCCTCGCGGATCTCCCCGAGCGCCGAGCCGGAGCCTCCGTGGAAGACGAGGTCGAACGGCTTGTCGCTGCCGGCCTTTGCGCCGACCGCCCGCTGGATCTCGTCGAGGATCTCAGGCCGCAGCTTGACGTTGCCCGGCTTGTAGACGCCGTGCACGTTGCCGAACGTCGCGGCGAGCAGGTAGTGGCCCTGCTCTCCGGTGCCGAGCACCTCGGCGGTGCGCAATGCATCCTCGGGGGTGGTGTACAGCTTCTCGTTCAGGTCACCCACAACGCCGTCCTCCTCGCCGCCCACCACGCCGATTTCCACCTCGAGCACGATGCGCGCTGCGGCGGCCTTCTCGAGCAACTGCGCCGCTATCTGCAGATTCTCCTCGAGCGGAATCGCCGAGCCGTCCCACATGTGCGATTGGAAAAGTGGGTTCTGGCCGGCATCCACCCGCTGCTGCGAGAGGGCGATCAACGGGCGGACGTAGGTGTCGAGCTTCTCCTTCTGGCAGTGGTCGGTGTGCAGCGCGACCTGGATCGAGTACTTCTCTGCGACGACGTGCGCGAACGCGGCCAGCGCAGCCGCGCCGGTGACCATGTCCTTGACTCCGGTGCCCGAACCGAACTCCGCACCCCCGGTCGAGACCTGGATGATGCCGTCGCTGCTCGCGTCGGCGAAGCCTCTGATGGCGGCGTTCACCGTCTCCGACGACGTCACATTGATTGCCGGGTAGGCGAAGCCACCGTGCTTGGCGCGCTCGAACATGTCGGCGTAGGACTCGGGCGTGGCGATAGGCATCTCGGCTCCTGAGGTTGGCGCGCGGCTCACCGGCAGTATTACGCACCGCCGCATCGGGGGCGTTGCGCGGTCAGCGAACCTAGCTGGACGCAGCGCTCGCGGGCATGATCGGCTGGCGCGCATGGATGTATTGGTGCTCGGGGGAACGGTATTCCTCGGACGCGCGGTCGTCGGCGAGGCGCAGGCGCTCGGCGCAGACGTGACGATCTTCAATCGCGCCCAGTCCGGCCCACCGCCTGACGGCGTGACGCAGGTGACCGGGGACCGCACGGTCGCCGCGGACCTGGAGCAGCTCGCGCGGCGCCATTTCGACCTCGTCGTCGACACCTCCGGCTATGTGCCCGCCGACGTCGCGCGCGGCGCGACCGTGCTGACCCCGACGTGCGGGCATTACGCGTTCGTGTCGACCGTGAACGTCTATCCCGGCTGGCCCGAGGCATCGGACTACCACGACGGCGGCGTGCACGCGGGCGATCCGGACGCGACTCGAGCCGACGTTCCCGAGGCACTCGCCGACTCGGCCGGCTACGGCTGGCTGAAGGCCGGCTGCGAGCTGGCGGTGACCCGCGCATTCGGCGCGCAGCGCACCTCGGTGCTGCGCGGCGGATGCATCGTCGGCCCGCACGACGCCGCGGTGGGACGACTGCCGTGGTGGATCGCCCGCGTCGCCCGCGGCGGGGAGGTGCTCGTGCCTGGCTCCCCGGCGGATCCGATGTCGCTGATCGACGCCCGTGACCTGGCACGGTTCGCGCTGCTGGCCCGCGCCGGCACGTTCGAGGCCACCGGCCCCCCGGGCCACCACACGCGGGGCGACCTGATGCGGGCCGCGTGCTCGGTCACCGGCTCGGACGCACGGTTCACCTACGTCGGCGACGACTGGCTCGCCAAGCAAGGGGTCGAGGAGTGGACGGAGGTGCCCCTGTGGGCGCCCGGTGCGCCGAGCATGTTCAAGCACGACACGGTCAGCGCCGAAAGCGCCGGCCTGACCTGGCGCCCCATGCGCGACACCGTGGCCGACACCTGGGCCTGGCAGCAGGGCGTTTCGGGCGGCTGGCAACCTTCCGAGCGTGCCCCGGGTTTGGCGCCCGAGCGCGAGGCGGAGCTGCTGGCCGCCTGGCACGCCCGCTGACCACGTCCCCGCGTTCCGGTCGGCGCCGGCATGATTTGCCCGCCCGCGGCCGGTATCGGCCCCGCAAGGCGCTCACCAGCGGGGAAAACCTCGTCGAAGGGGGGACGCTCAGCAGTGCTCCGTAGACTGCGACGTCATGCAGTCGATTGCGGGCAGCGACGCCGCCAGTGTCCTGGCCAACCCGATCAGCCCCGATCACCTGCTCTCCGGCTCCGGTGCGCTACTGGTGCTGGCGCTTGTGCTGTTCGCCGAGTGCGGCCTGCTCGTCGGATTCTTCCTACCCGGTGACACCCTTCTGTTCGCCGCCGGCATCGCGCTTGCCACCGGCAAGATCACCAGCTCACTAGCAGCGTTCCTGGTCGTGGCGCCCATCGCGGCCGTCGCCGGCAACCTCGTCGGTTACTGGATCGGCTATAAGGCGGGCCCGGTGGTGTTCCACCGGCCCAACTCCCGGTTCTTCCGGCCGGAGTACGTGACACGCTCACGGGCCTTCTACAAGCGCTTCGGAGCATGGACGATCATCCTCGGCCGGTTCGTGCCGATCATCCGCACCGTAGCCACCGTCATGGCCGGCGTCGGCCGCATGCGGTTCGCTCTGTACGCGATCTACAGCATCGTCGGCGGCATCCTGTGGGCCGACGGCGTACTGCTGCTGGGACATCAGCTAGGCAAGATCAAATTTGTCCAGGACAACAAGGGCTACATCGACTACACCGTCGTGGCCGTCGTAGTGCTGTCATTGCTCCCGGCGGTGGTGCACTACCTGCGGGGTCGACGCGGCAAGCCATCAGACACTGCTACTGATTGAGCTACTTAGGGTGGCACGCCCGCACGACGTGGTCGGGCGCGTCCACGTGCACGCCCAGGAATGTCATATTGAGCTGACACTTCTTCACGTGGTCCTCGATGACCGTGCGCTGCTGCCAAACCAGGATCCCGAGTGCGACCACAACCACCGCGAGGATGATCCGGCCGACGATCGCCGTGATGATCAGGCTGAGCAGCAGCCCCACCACGACCAGGCCGACGATCACGCCGATGCCGATCTTGGTGATCTGGGTGGAATCCAAGGCAGTCACAGTGGTCATGACTGCACACGGTAGTGCCCGGCGCTCGCTGCGCGCGGCAGCCGATAGCCTCGTGGCGTGACTTCTGCTGCCAAGAACGCCATGGGGCTGCCGCCGAAGTTGCCCCGAGGCGCAATACGGGTCGTTGCTCTTGGCGGCATCAAAGAGGTCGGCCGCAATATGACCATGTTCGAGCTCAACGGTCGCCTGTTGATCGTGGACTGCGGCATGTTGCTCGGCAAGACCAACTCCCCCGGCGTCGACATCACCCTGCCGGACTGGTCGCACTACTCCGACCGGCTCGACCAGATCGACGCGATCGTGCTGACCCACGGTCACGAGGACCACATCGGGGCGCTGCCCTACCTGTTGCGCGAGCGCAAGGACATCCCCATCCTCGGCTCGCGGCTCACCCTGGCGCTCGTCGCTGCGAAGCTCGACCAGCACCGCATGAAGCCGGACCTGCGGCGGGTACGCGAGGGCGAGTCGCTCACTGTGGGCGCCTGGGGGCTGCAGTTCTTCGCCGTCAACCACTCCATTCCGGACGCCCTGGCCGTGGCCATCCGCGCCGGGCGGCACACCGTCCTGCACACGGGCGACTTCAAGATGGACCAGACTCCGTTGGACGGCCGGCTCACCGACCTACCCGGCTTCTCGCGCCTGGGCGACGAGGGCGTCGACCTGCTGCTGGCGGATTCCACGAACGCCGAGGTGCCCGGCTTCATCCCGTCCGAGCGCGACGTCGGTCAGGTGGTCGAGGACGTGATCGCCAAGGCGCGGGGTCGAGTCATCGTGGCTTGCTTCGCATCACACGTGCACCGTGTCCAGCAGGTACTCGACGCCGCCGTGGCGTGCGAACGGCAAGTCGCGCTCGTCGGCCGGTCGATGCTGCGCAACATGCAGATCGCCCGTGAGCTGGGACTGCTGCACGTCCCCGACG
>JBHEMN010000026.1:0-9924 GCA_046262575.1 Jatrophihabitantaceae bacterium | reverse complement strand
TCACCTGCCAAAACAGCTCGGAAAGCTCCACGTCCAGAGCACCGCAAATGGCGCCCAGCAGCTCGGAGGACGGCTCCTTCTGGCCCCGTTCGACCTCGGACAGGTAGCCGAGGCTCACGCGGGCGCTCGAGGACACCTCACGCAGCGTGCGGCGCTGGCGCAGGCGGACGCCGCGCAGGGTCTCGCCCACTACGTGGCGAAGCACTGGCATCGGGGACCCCCTGTCCAATAGCAGTCGCAACGGTAGCTGGCGACATCAGTTTCCATCACGGTACCGGGCGGACCCGTCCGCGCGGCGTTGAAGCGTTCGTCGTCCGCTCACGGCGAACGTAACAATCAGCCCGGGCGGTCATATTCCACGCTGAGCAGATCGAGGCATACCTGTACCGCAGCGGCGCGGATCTCGGCGCGGCTGCCCGCGAGCTGGTGTTCGCGCACCGACTCCCCGTGCGGGCCCGCGACGGCCGCGAAGACCGTCCCGACCGGCTTGCCGTCCTGCGGGTCCGGGCCGGCCACACCGGTGACGCCCACGCCGTAGGTCGCGCCGAGCCTGGTGCGTGCACCGCGAGCCAGGGCTAGGGCGACTTCGGCATCGACGGCCCCCCGCTCGTCCAGCAATGACTCGCTGACGCCGGCCAGTTCCGTCTTGAGGTCACTCGCATAGACAACGAGGCCGCCGCGGACCGTCGTGCTCGCGCCGGGCGGGGCGGTGAGCGCCGCACACAGCAGACCACCGGTGAGCGACTCGGCAACCGCCACCGTCGCCCCGAGCTCAGTCAGCCGGGCGTGCACTCGGGCGGCGCTGTTTGGCCAGGCGCCGGTACGGTCGAGCGAGGAGTCGCGCGTCATGTGCTGACGCGGGCCGCCCGGCTGACGCGGCGCAGCCGCACGGCGCGCGCCACGTAGTCGGCTCCGGTGATCAGCGCCACGGCGATCGCCGCGACCATGAAAACCCAGGCGAGGCCCTGCAACCAGCCCGATAGCGGCAGGACGAACAATCCGATGGCCACCCCTTGAAGCAGAGTCTTGACCTTTCCCCCACGGCTAGCGGCGATGACGCCGTGGCGGATCACCCAGAAGCGCAGCACGGTGACGCCGATCTCGCGCACGAGAATCAACACGGTCACCCACCACGGCAACTCGTGCAGGAGCGACAGCCCGACCAGTGCCGCGCCGACGAGTGCCTTGTCGGCGATCGGGTCGGCCAGCTTGCCGAACTCGGTGACCACATTGCGTCTGCGTGCGATGTCCCCGTCGAAGCGGTCGGTGATCGAGGCCAGGGCGAACACGGCCCAGGCCCAGATGCGCCAGTCCGTGCGATGGCCGCCGTCGTGGAACAGCGCCGCGACGAACACTGGAACGAGCAGCAGCCGAAACATCGTCAGACCGTTGGCGATGTTCCACACAGAAGCCGTGCTCGGGGGGTCGGCGATCGGGTCGGCCGCCACCGGCGGGGTTTTCACCACGCGGCACCGCCGACCTCGGCCACCAGGTCGACGCCCTCGGCGCCGATGACGAACGCCGGGACGAAGCGTCCACGCCCAATCCCCTCGAGCATTCCGACGAGGCGCGTCGTGCCGTCGGCATCGGGGCCCTGGTGCGCACCCCGGCCGACGAGTTCGGCGGTGGCCCGCTCGACCAGCACCTCGACGCGGGTGCCGATCCGCTCCTCCGCGCGCTGATTCATCAGCTCGTCGGCCAGCGTCGCCACCTGCTCGACCCGCCCGGCGATCACGTTCTCGGGAAGTTTGTCGGCGAAGCCAGCCGCGTCGGTGCCGTCCTCGTCCGAGTAGCCGAACACCCCGATGGCGTCGAGGCGGGCGGTGATCAAGAACTGCTCGAGCTCTGCAACGTCTGCCTCGGTCTCGCCCGGAAAGCCGACGATCACGTTGCTGCGGGCGCCCGCGTCGGGCACGAATGCCCGCACCTGGGCGAGCAGGTCAAGGAAGGCTTCGGCCGACCCGAAACGCTTCATCCGGCGCAGCACCAGTGCGCTGGCGTGCTGGAAAGAAAGGTCGAAATAGGGCGCCACACCGGGCGTGGTCGCGAGCGCCTCGAGCAGCGACGCGCGAAGCTCGGCGGGCTGCAGGTAGGACACCCGGATGCGTTCGACACCGTCGACGGCCGCCAGATCGGGCAGCAACTTCTCCAGCGCGCGCAGATCGCCGAGATCCTTGCCGTAGGACGTGGAGTTCTCGCTGACCAGAACCAGCTCGCGCGCACCCGTACCAGCCAGCCACCGGGCCTCGGCCAGTACGTCGGCCGGGGGGCGCGACACGAATGAACCGCGGAAGGACGGGATGGCGCAGAACGTGCAGCGCCGGTCGCAGCCCGAGGCCAGTTTGAGGTAGGCGACCGGTGAGTCGTCCAAGCGGGCGCGGGCGACGCCGGCGGGCAGCCAGGCATGGCCTGGCACCGCCACGTGAACAGCCGCGGCCGGGCGCTGAACGGGAGCCACCGGCAGCAGGGTGCGGCGGTCGCGCGGGGTGTGCGGCGCGATCGCACGCCCGGCGACGACATCGTCCAGGTGCGCGGCGATATCGGCGTAGGAGTCGAAGCCGAGCACCGCATCCGCCTCGGGCAGCGACGCGGCCAACTCGGCGCCGTAGCGCTCGGCCAGGCAGCCCACGGCCACGACTCTCTTGCCGGTGTCGGCCGCGGCGAGGACCGTGTCGATCGAGTCCTTCTTGGCTGGGTCGACGAAGCCACACGTATTGACGACCAGGACGTCGGCGCCGGCTTCGTCGGTGAGCGTCCAACCTCCGGCGCCGAGACGCCCGGCGAGCTCCTCGGAATCGACGTCGTTTCGGGCGCATCCGAGGGTGACCAGCGAGACTCGTCGCGCGGCCTGGGACACGTCAGCAGGCTACCCGCGCCGTCGTCGCGGATCGCCGCAAAGTACTCCCGACGGGTCAACCGATGACCGCGTCCTGCGATTGCGCTTACGCGGCGCCGCGTTGAAGCCCCGGAGATCGGCACGCGCGGCGAGCGCGACCGCGCTGGGCGCGGCGCAAGGATCAGCTACGGTGCGCCTGTGAGTGCCCTCGTGCGCCGGGCCCGTACCTCGGATGTAGCGGCCATCAAAGCCCTCGTCGACATCTATGCGGGTTCCGGGCGCAAACTGCTCGCCAAGGAACTGCTCGCGCTCTACGAGGACGTCCAGGACTTCCGAGTCGCAGAGATCGGCGGGCGCGTCGTCGGCTGTGGTGCATTGCATGTGCTGTGGGCGGACCTGGGCGAGGTGCGCACCCTCGCCGTGCACCCCGCTCACCGCGGCGCCCGCATTGGCGCCGCCCTGCTAGAGGCGCTGGTCGCGACGGCCCGCGAGCTGGGCCTGACGCGATTGTTCGCGCTCACCTTCCACACCGGCTTCTTCGCGCGGCACGGGTTCACCGAGATCGACGGAGCTCCGGTGGACGCGGACACCTACGACGCGCTGCGCCAGTCCTATGACCCGGGGGTGGCCGAGTTTCTGGGCTTGGAATACGTGAAGCCGAACACGCTCGGCAACACCCGGATGCTGCTCAAGCTGTGACTGCCCAGTACCGCGCGCCTCACGTGTCACATCCGTCTCCGACGTTAACGTCCGTCCTACGGAGGTGATCACTGTGACCACTGCAGATCGGATCGACCCGATCGGGTATCGCGCCTGGGCCCCGACTATCGCCGTGGCCGGCCCGGAAACGTACGTCGGCAAGCATCGACGCCCCGGGGGCAAGTCGTTCTCGCTGCACCGAATGCTTTACGCCGCGCGCCACGCCACCCGCCGTCGTTGAGACCCGTCAAGCACGTCGGTCGAGGGGTCAGACTGCGTCCGCGCCCACCTCGTATTGCGCGCTGTCCTCGGGACTCACCAGATCGTCGGCGGTGCCCCCGTTCTTGAGCGTATAGAGCAGGCCGGCCAGTTCTTCGGGCACGACGAGCACCTCGCGGGCCTTCGATCCCTCTGACGGCCCGACAATGCTGCGAGATTCCATCAGGTCCATCAAGCGGCCGGCCTTGGCGAACCCCACCCGCAACTTGCGCTGCAGCATCGACGTCGAGCCGAACTGCGTGGACACGACCAGTTCGACGGCCGCGAGGAACAGGTCCAGGTCGTCACCCACGTCCTCGTCGATTTCCTTCTTGGCCGCCTGCGGTGCAGTGACATCGTCCCGGTAGGTCGGTTGCAGCTGCGTCTTGCAGTGCCCGACGATGCTGTGGATCTCGGCGTCGGTGACGAAGGCCCCCTGCATGCGGGCCGCCTTGGACGCCCCCATCGGCAGGAACAACGCGTCGCCCTTGCCCAGCAGCTTCTCCGCGCCCGGCTGATCGAGGATCACCCGCGAATCCGCGAGTGAGGACGTCTTGAAAGACAGCCTTGACGGGATGTTGGCCTTGATCAGTCCCGTGACGACGTCGACTGAGGGCCGCTGCGTGGCGATCACCAGGTGGATTCCCGCGGCCCGCGCCAGCTGGGTGATGCGCACGATCGAGTCCTCGACGTCACGTGGCGCGACCATCATCAGGTCCGAGAGTTCGTCCACGATCACCAGCAGATACGGATAGGCGCTGTAGACGCGCTCAGATCCCGGCGGCGCGACGAATTCGCCACTCTGCACCTTGCGGTTGAGGTCGTCGATGTGGCGCACTCCCGAGGATTCCATGTCCTCGTAGCGCATCTCCATCTCCCGGACGACCCAACCCAGCGCCTCTGCCGCCTTCTTGGGACTGGTGATAACCGGCGTCACGAGATGCGGAATCCCCTGGTAGGCAACGAATTCGACGCGCTTGGGATCGATGAGCACCATGCGCACCTGGTCAGGTGTGGCTCTGGCGAGGATCGAGAGGATCAGCGTGTTGATGCAGCTGGACTTGCCCGCGCCCGTGGCGCCGGAGACGAGCAGGTGCGGCATCCTCGTCAGGTTCGCGACGATGAACCCGCCCTCGACGTCCTTGCCGAGCGCCACGAGCATCGGGTGGTGGTCGCGCTGGGCGATCGGGGATCGCAGCACGTCACCGATCATGACGATCTCGGGATCGGCATTCGGGATTTCGACCCCCACCGCACTCTTGCCGGGGATCGGGCTGAGGATGCGCACCTCGGCGCTCTTGACCGCGTAGGCGATATTGCGGGTCAGGTTGGTGATCCGTTCGACCTTCACGCTGGGACCGAGCTCGACCTCGTAACGGGTGACCGTCGGGCCACGGCTGAAGCCGGTCACTGCACAGTCGACCTCGAACTCGGAGAACACCTGCGCCAGGGCGGCAATGACCTCGTCGTTGGCCTTGGTGTGCGCGAGGTGCGGGCTGCCGTGTGCGAGATCCTTGAGCGACGGCAACGTGTACATGCCCGCACCGTTGTTCAACTCGAGTTGGACCGGGCGGGAGATCGGCGCGAGATCATCGGCCGCCTGGGCCGTCCGCGGCTTGCGGGGCTTTGCCACGCGGTCCGCGGCGAGTTCGGCCGCGGCCCGCTCGACCGACTCCGCCACGCTGGGGATCTCGGCCGTGCGCGCGTCCGGGTCCGCGGTGAGCGCCGATCGCAAGCGGCGTCTGCGGCCCGGCTCGATCGCGCCGTCGCCCGCGTCGGGACGCGTGGTGAAGAAGTCGCGCACGTATTCACGCAGCGCGCTGAACGGCGTGGCAGTCACGACGAGGATCCCGAAGACTCCCAGCCCGAGCAGGACCGGGACGGCAATCGCCGCGGAAAGGCCTGCGGTCAGTGGTGCGGCCACGGCAGTGCCGATCACGCCGCCGCCATAGGAGCGACCCACTGACGAGTGCGGGGAGCCCGCCCCGAGATGGAGCAGACCCAGCACCGACAGCGTGAGTGCGCTCGAGCCGACCAGGATGCGCCCGCGGGAGTCCGGTTGAGCCGTCTGACGCAGCAGATGGGTCCCGGCTGCGACGAGGATCAGCGGCAACAGGCCGGCGCCGTTGCCCAGCAGCAGCCGGCAACCGGAGGCGATAACTCGCCCGACCGGACCGGCGGCATTCGCCCAGATGGCCATCGCGCCGATCAGCCCGAATGCCAACGCACCGAGCCCGGCCCCGTCGCGGCGGTGCTCCGGTTCGAGTTCCCGCGCCGTGGCCGCGTTGCGGCCGGCGGCCCGGGCGACGCCGCCGACCACGTGGGCACTGGCCCACCAGATCGCGCTGATGCCGTGGGCGAGCCCGGTCAGCGGGCCCGGGTGCGAGCGGGACCGAACCCGGCCGCGCCCGCGGTAGGGGCGTCGGCCACGTTTCGCCGCAGCCCTGCGGGCGGCGGGCGTACGGGTTCGGCTTCGGGTTCCGGATGCTCCTGCCACCGGCCAACCCTAACGCTGAACTCGACCGTCACCTGGGAGGTCAAGGCCGGTGTCGCGGCTCATCAGGGCGCGAAATGCTCAGAGACCGGCGGCGGCGAGATCTTCGCGCAGGTGGTTCAGCTCGTGCTCGGTGGCCTCGACCAGCGGCAGCCGGACCGGGCCGACGTCGCGGCCGCCCAGGCGCAGGCCGGCCTTGACCAGGATCGTGCCCTGGGTTCGGAAGATTCCGGTGTAGATCGGCAACAACTGCCGGTGCAGGCGGGTGGCTTCGGCGACCTCGCCGCGCTCGAACGCCTCGATCATCGCCATGGTGTCCCTGCCTGAGAAGTGCGTGGACGTGCCGATGACGCCCACGCCACCTACTGACAGCAGGGGCAGCGTCGCCGCGTCATCACCGCTGTAATAGGCCAGATCGGTCTCGGCGAGCACTCGTGAACTGCCGACCAGATCACCCTTCGCGTCTTTCACGGCCACGATCCGCTCGTGGGCTGCGAGCTCGATCATCGTCTCGGTGTGGATCGCCACGCCGCTTCGCCCGGGGATGTCGTAGAGCACGACCGGCAGTTCGGTGGAATCGGCGATGGCGCCGAAGTGCGCCAGCAGCCCCGCCTGGGGCGGGCGCGAGTAGTACGGCGTGACCACCAGCAGCCCATCGGCACCGGCCTTGGCAGCCTGCTCGGCCAAGTGGATGGTGTGCACGGTGTCGAAGGTGCCGACCCCGGCGACGACGTGGGCGCGCTCGCCGACAGCGTCGGCCACCGCACGCACCAGGTCGGCCTTCTCGGCGTCGGTGGTGGTCGGTGACTCACCCGTGGTGCCGTTGATGATCAGACCGTCGTTGCCCTGCTCGTCCACCAGGTAGCTCGCCAGCCGGGCCGCGGCATCGAGGTCGAGCTCGCCGCTGACGCCGAAGGGCGTGACCATCGCGGTGAGCAACCTCCCGAACGGGCGGCGCGGATCGACGGCTGTCATGGCCTCAAACTACCGTCTCAGCCCTCGCTGACGAACGGGCTCGATGCGACTTCCGTCCCGTCGGGCAGCGATGTGATCTCGAAGTCGGCGAACGCGTTGCGGGCCACCCGGTCCAGCTCGCGCAGACAGGCGATCGCCAAGGCGCGGATCTCGATGTCGGCATGTTCGGACGCGCGCATCGCGATGAAGTGCCGCCACGCGCGGTAGTTCCCGGTGACGACGATGCGAGTCTCGGTGGCGTTGGGCAGCAGCGCACGGGCGGCCTGCCGGGCCTGCTTCCTGATCAGGGTCGCATGCGCCCCTTGCAGCCCGGTGTCGGCGAACTTCTTCTCCAACCCCTCGAGCAACTCGGTGTACCCGGTGACCGCGGCCTCGCTGGCCGCCAGAAACGTGGCGTGCAGTTCCGGGTCGTCGGCGATGACGTCGGGCTCGACCATTGCGGCGTCTCTTTCGGGCACGTAGCGCTGGGAGAGCTGTGAGTAGCTGAAGTGCCGGTGCCGAATGAGCTCGTGGGTCAGAGATCGCGAGATTCCCGTCAAATAGAACGTCACCGACCCGTGCTCGAGGACCGAGAGGTGACCGACCTCGAGAATGTGGCGCAGGTAGCCCGCGTTCGTGGCCGTCGACGGATTGGGCTTCTTCCAGGACTGGTAACAGGCCCGTCCCGCGAATTCGGCCAAGGCCTGGCCGCCGTCGGCGTCGGTGTCCCAGGGCACGTCGGGAGGTGCCTGGAAGTGCGTCCAGGCGATGGGCTGGACCTTCAGGGAGACGATCTCAGGCACGGGGCCTCCTGCGCACTGCGGGCGGGACGACGGTGGGGTCGCCAGCCTAGCCGCCGGGTGTCCGCTCCCCGTCGCGCCACGACGGGACCTCGCCGCGCTACGCCGCTGGCTTCTCCGATCCCGTCCTTCTGGCATTGCCGTGACACTATTATGATGTCATGATGGCACCATGCATCTCGATGACTACATCGCCCAGGTACACGAGCAGTTGACCGCCGCCGCCGCGCTCGGCGACGAGCGCACGCAGCAGATCGCCCACACGATCAGCTCCGCTGCCGCGCCAGCGGTACGGCTCGCGATGATGGCCGCGCTGGCCGCCGCGGCCGAGGAGATCACTGCCGCGCTGCTCGACTCCCCCGGAGCGCCGAGCGTCGCCGTCCGCCTGGACGCGGACGCGGTCCGCGTCGACGTGGTGCGCGGGGATCCGGAACCTGCCGCTGAGCCCCGGGCGGATGACGGCGATGCGAGCGCACGCATCTCGCTACGCCTGCCAGAGTCGCTCAAGTCCGACGTCGAAGCTGCCGCCGGCCGCGCCGGCCTCTCTGTCAACAGCTGGCTGGTGCGGGCCGCGAGCGCAGCGCTCACACCTGCCTGGGCAGGGCCCGGCCCCGACTGGGCGCACCCAGGTCATCGTCGCGGCACCGCCGCGCACCGGCTCACCGGCTGGATCAACGGCTGAGCCCGACTCACCGACGAACCGAGGAGAAGCACGGCCATGGACACCAAGACATTTCCGCTCGACGGGCCGATCAACCTACGGGGCCGCATCGGCCACGGCTCGTTCACCGTCAACGCCCGCGAGGGCCTCACCGAGGCAACGGTGCTGCTCGCAGCGCGACATGGGGGCTCTGACGCCCTCGAGAGCACCGTGGTCGAAATGCGCGGACCTACGCTGGTGGTGGCGACGCCGCGACAGGATGGCATCTTCGATCTCGGTCCGGGCGGGGGGAAGCGTCGCGATGCCATCGACATCACCGTGACTGTGCCCAGCGGCACGGCGGTCAAGCTCAGCACGTTCACCGCCGACATCACGGTCACCGGCCGCTGCGGAAGCGCCGACGTCGCCTCCGGATCGTCGATGATCACGCTGGCCCACGTCGACGGCGAGCTTCGCCTGCGCTACGGCAGCGGCACCGCACGAGTGGACCGGGTCACCGGCTCGGTCCAGACGCGCTCCGGCTCGGGCGACGCGCACTTCGGCGAGATCGGTGGCTCGCTGACGTCGGGATGCGGCAGCGGAGACCTCGAGGTCGCTGCGGTCCGCGGTCCGGTGCGCAGCCGGGCAGGGTCCGGCGCGGCGCTGCTGGCGGCCGTCTACGGCGACGTCGATGTGGTCAGTGGTGCGGGCAGTGTGGCGATCGGGCTGCCGCCCGGCCGCAGCGCGCGCCTGGACGTGAGGACGGGATCAGGCCGGGTCAACTCGGAGTTGCCCGTCGAGGATGCGCCCTCGTCCCAGGACGCCCCGATCACCGTTCGCGCCCGCACCGGGAGCGGTGACGTGCGGCTCTTCCGCGCTGCGTGAGCCTGTGCGCGCGACGGCCGGGGCGAGGTGCGCGGCCAAATCGCCGCGCGGCATGACGACGACGCGGCTCAAGCCGAGCCACTGTGCCGTCAATGCCAACTCCTCGGCCAGCTCGGCGGCGACGTAGTACGGATCGCAACCGTCCTCGAGATAGGCGCCCTGCACTCGCAACACGCCCGCTTGCCGGTCGGACTTCAGGTCGACGCGGGCGACCAGCTGCTCGCCGAGCAGGAACGGCAGCACGTAGTAGCCGTGCACCCGCTTGTGCGCGGGGACGTAGATCTCGATGCGGTAGAAGAAGTCGAACAACGCCTCGGTGCGGGCCCGATCCCAGACGACGGGATCGAACGGGCTGAGC
>JBHEMN010000025.1:0-4771 GCA_046262575.1 Jatrophihabitantaceae bacterium | reverse complement strand
GCCTACATCCACCCCGGTGACCGTCCGCAGCTCAGCGACCCGTGGACAGGCGTCGGCATGCCCAAGGGCACGCCGCTGTTCGGCACGCTGACCTTCGCCGAGCCCGACGACGTTCGGGAACTCGCCGACGGCGACGTGGTGACGCTGGCCGGCCTCGAGTTCGGGGTGCGGCACTCGCCCGGACACAGCGCCGGCTCGGTGGTGTTCGGGCTGGCTGGCGTTGATGAGGCAGTGCTGTTCTCCGGCGACCTGCTCTTCGCCGGCTCGATCGGCCGGGTCGACCTACCGGGCGGGTCGATGGCGGCCATGGAATCCTCGCTGCGGGAGGTGATCGTGCCTATGGACGGCGCGACGCTCGTGCACCCCGGCCATGGGCCGTCCACCACGATCGCCCGCGAGCGCGCGACCAACCCATACCTGCAGGACATCGGATGACGGTTTCCCTGTCCGGATTTCCCGAATTGCTGCCGGCACAGCGCGCCGTCGAGCTCGCGGTGCTCGACCAGCTGCGGGCCACTTTCGAGCTGCACGGCTTCGGCTCGGTCGAGACCCGCGCCGCCGAGCCCCTCGATGCGCTGCTGCGCAAGGGAGAAATCGACAAGGAGGTCTACGTTCTGCGGCGGCTGCACGCCACGGAGGACGAGCAGGCCATGCCCTCAGCGCTGGGGCTGCACTTCGACCTCACCGTGCCGTTCGCCCGCTATGTGATAGAGAATGCCGGCCGGCTCGAGTTCCCGCTGCGGCGCTACCAGATCCAGAAGGTGTGGCGCGGGGGGCGGCCCCAGGAGGGGCGCTACCGCGAGTTCACCCAAGCCGACATCGACGTCGTCGCCCGCGACGTGCTGCCGTTGCACCACGACGTCGAGGTCGCCCGGGTGATGGCCGAGGCACTGGCGTCAATGCCGTTTCTGCCGGCGTTGCGCCTGCAGGTTAACAACCGCAAGCTGATCGAAGGCTTCTATCGTGGTATCGGGGCGCCCGATCCCACGGCGGTCATGCGCACCGTCGACAGGCTCGACAGGATGCCGGCCGATGCCGTCGGCACGCTGCTGGTCACCGAGGCCGGACTGAGCGCAGAGCAGGCCGGCAAGTGCCTACAACTCGCCGGCATCCGCGGCGCCGACTCGGGGTTCGTGTCGCGGGTCTGGGCGCTCGGCGTCGCCCACCCGCTGCTCGACGAGGGACTGGGTGAGTTGACGGCGGTGATCGAGGGCTGCGCCGGGCTGAGCAGCCGGCGGGTGAGCGTCCAGGCCGACCTGAGCATCGCTCGCGGCCTGGACTACTACACGGGCACCGTCTTCGAGACCCGGATGGCCGGCTTCGAACAACTCGGCTCGATCTGCTCGGGTGGGCGCTACGACGCGCTGGCCAGCGACGGCAAAGTCACCTACCCCGGCGTCGGAATCTCACTCGGCGTCACTCGCTTGCTGATGCCGCTTTTCCAGCGGGGCCTCCTGGTCGGCTCGCGATCGGTCCCGTCGGCAGTGCTGGTCGCGCTGCCGACGGAGGAGGCACGCGCCGGATGCGATGCGCTGGCCCAACTGCTGCGGGCCCGGGGAATTCCCACCGAGGTCGCGGCGAGCGCGCAGAAGTTCGGCAAACAGATCCGCTATGCCGAGCGACGCGGCATCCCGTTCGTGTGGTTTCCCAACGCCGATGGACCGCATGAGGTGAAGGACATTCGCACCGGCGAGCAAGTGGTGGCCGACTTCGCCACCTGGATGCCTCCGGTCGAGGACCTGCGGCCGCGAGTCGTCGTCAACTCCGCCGCTGTCGAACCGGACAAGTCGCCGTGATCCGCACACACGAGGCCGGGACCCTGCGTCCGGCACATGTCGGGCAAACCGTGACCCTGGCCGGCTGGGTGTCCACCCGGCGTGATCACGGCGGTGTGACCTTCATCGATCTGCGCGACGCCTCGGGAACGGCGCAGGTCGTGCTGCGCGATGACGCCGCCTCGAACGCCGATGTCTCGGCGCTGCGCAACGAATGGTGTGTGGCAGTCACCGGCGAGGTGCGTGAGCGGCCGGCCGGCAACGTCAACCCAGCCATCCCCACCGGTGCGGTCGAGGTCGTCGCCGCAGCCTTGGATGTCCTCAACGAGGCGGGGCCATTGCCCTTCCAGGTAGACCAGCACAGTGAGGTCGGCGAGGAGGTGCGGCTGAAGTACCGCTACCTGGACCTGCGCCGCCCGGCACCCGCCGCCGCGTTGCGACTGCGCAGCGAGGTAAACCGTGCGGCCCGCGAGGTGCTCTACGGCAAGGACTTCGTCGAGATCGAGACCCCGACCTTGACGCGTTCCACGCCGGAGGGCGCGCGCGATTTCCTCGTGCCCGCGCGGCTGCGCCCGGGGAGCTGGTACGCCCTGCCGCAGTCGCCGCAGCTGTTCAAGCAGTTGCTGATGGTCGCCGGTATGGAGCGCTACTTCCAGATCGCCCGCTGCTACCGCGACGAGGACTTCCGCGCCGACCGTCAGCCGGAGTTCACCCAGCTCGACATCGAGATGAGCTTCGTCGACCAGAACGACGTGATCGCGGTGGCCGAGGCCGTGCTCACGGCACTGTGGGCGCTGATCGGGCACGAGATGGCCACGCCCATCGCGCGGATGACCTACGCGGAGGCGATGCGTCGCTACGGCTCGGACAAGCCTGACCTGCGCCTGGATCTCGAGCTGACGGAGTGCACCGACTATTTCAAGGGCACTCCGTTCCGGGTCTTCCAGGCTGACTACGTCGGCGCCGTCGTCATGTCCGGCGGTGCGGCCCAACCGCGCAAGCAGCTCGACGCGTGGCAGGACTGGGCCAGACAGCGTGGCGCGAAGGGGCTGGCCTACGTGCTCGTCGACGAGGACGGCGGGTTGGGCGGCCCGGTGGCAAAGAACCTCTCCGACACAGAGCGGGCCGGCCTCGCCGCGCACGTGGGCGCCCAGCCGGGGGACTGCATCTTCTTTGCCGCCGACTCGGTCAGAGCCGCGCAGTCGCTGCTCGGCGCGGCGCGCTTGGAGATCGGGCGCCGCGCAGGTCTGATCGACGAGTCGCAGTGGTCATTCGTCTGGGTGGTCGACGCGCCGCTGTTCGAGCCGACGAGTGAAGCCCAAGCCGCCGGAGACGTCGCGGTGGGCAGCGGGCGGTGGACGGCCGTGCACCACGCGTTCACCTCGCCCAAGCCCGAGTCGCTGGACACCTTCGACGCCGATCCCGGCTCGGCACTGGCCTACGCCTACGACATCGTCTGCAACGGCAATGAGATCGGCGGCGGCTCGATCCGTATCCACCGCCGTGATGTGCAGGAACGGGTTTTCGCCGTCATGGGTCTGGACGGGTCCGAGGCGCGCAACAAGTTCGGCTTCCTGCTCGACGCCTTCAGCTACGGCGCGCCGCCGCACGGCGGCATCGCGTTCGGCTGGGATCGCATCTGCGCCCTGCTGTCGGGCACCGACTCGATCCGCGACGTCATCGCTTTCCCCAAGACCGGCGGGGGTTTCGACCCGCTGACCGGCGCACCGGCGCAGATCACTCCGGAGCAACGCAAGGAAGCCGGCATCGACGCCGAACCTGAGGCGGACACGTCCTGACCTCAGGCGCCGCAGACATGCACCTTGGGCAGCACGTCCACCTTGTGATGGATCGGCGTGGACTTGTTGGCGAACTCGGAGTCGATCTTGAGGGGGACGCTGCCGAGCACCCCGAGCAGGCTCTTGAGCCAGCTGACCTGGGTCGGCGCGAAGGTGTAACCGATCCCACCGCCGACGACGATGTCCCTCGAGACCTGTTTGCACTGGACAATGCCGATCGCGGACCCGTTGGTGAGGCCGAAGCTCACGGTGACAGACCCGAAGGGCCCCACTTCCAGCGCCTCGGCGCCGATGCCGAGCAAGACCTTGACCTGGGCGGCGATGACCATCGCGTTCACGCCTACCGACACCCCGCTGAGGCTGTCGATCGGGTTCTCCGCGACGGTTACCTCGGGAGTGATGAGCGTCAGCGCCCCGGCGGAGTCGATGTCGAAGCCGATCGGTCCGGAGACCTTGAGCTTGCCGCTCGCCGACAGCGTCGCGTTCTTCGCGCTGAACGCTGTCTCGATGATGAACTTGAACCGGATGCTCACGTTCATCGGCACCGGTCCGGCTGCAAACGGGATGTTCAGCTCGGCGGGGATCTCGAGTCGGCTGTTGAAGTTCCCGGCCAAGCCGGTCTCCGATCCGCTGGTCAGTACCAGGCCGATCTCCTCCAGCCCGGAGATGCGAACATGGCTGCCCTTGGCCTTTCCGCCTGCAAAGGAGAGCTCGGACACGATCTGGGGCGCCACGTACTTGGCCGAGAACGTCAGGCCGACAGTCACGCCCTTCTGGGTGTAGGACAGCTTGACGCTCGCCTCGGCCTGATTCGCGGTGACGGTGCGGGTGAGTTCGGCGGTGAACGGGCCGACGGTCACCTCGGTGCCGCCTCCGGTCGACGGTGGGGGCAGGGGGGCGGGGCCCGCGATGTCCGCGGTCTCGTGCAGCGCCGTAAGCCTGGTGGCACCGGTCGTGGGAGCGGTGGACACCGGCGTCGACGGCGCGCCGGAGGGAGCCTCAGTGCCGGTGCCGGTTCCGGTGGGGGTAGCGGTGCCGCTCGCAGCGTTGCCCGTCGGCTTGAACTCCGACTGGCCCGCCAGCCCTGGGACGGACTGGAAAGCCATCTTCGAAACATCGAGCGGCTGATCGACGCTGAGGTGCCCGTCGCGGATCACGTCGGCCATGTCAATGGGGCCGATCGTGACCGCCACGTCG
>JBHEMN010000024.1:0-15305 GCA_046262575.1 Jatrophihabitantaceae bacterium | reverse complement strand
CGCCTGGACCTCAAGGCACTAGCGGCCGCGGTGGGAGGCAAACGCGCCGAACTGGCGGATCCAACCGCGGCGGCGCGGGCTACCGGCTACGTCGTCGGCGGCATCTCACCGCTCGGGCAGAAGTCCCGGCTGCGCGTGATGCTCGACGCATCAGCGTCGTCGTTCCCGACCGTCTACGTCTCTGCGGGCAAGCGCGGCCTGCAGGTCGAGCTCGCGCCCGACGATCTCCTACGACATGCGCCCGCCGAGCTTGCCCCGATCGCCGCCTCGCGCTGAGCCCCACGCCGCGTCGGGCTGATCCCACGAGCGTCGGCCGCGGCCTGCGACCACTGGCGCCAAGAAGGCGAGCACGGCCGCTGCGACCGCGATGGGATCTTTCCTCAACGAGTGATCCGCGCCGGTGACGACGACGACCTCGGCCACGCCGGGCGGTGGCATACCGAACGTGTCGCGGTCGCCTTGCACGACCAGCACCGGAACGGCGGGCAGGACCAACTCGCCCAGGCGGCTCCTCTCGGGACGGCCCGGTGGGTGCACCGGGAAGGCGAGCGCGACGACCGCCACGGCGCCGGCAGCCCCGACGGTGCGGCACGCGACCCGGGCCCCACTGGATCGGCCCAGCGCGACGAGCGGCAAGGCGCGCAGCCCGCGCTGCAAGCGCACCGTCGCGACGGCCGCGAGCCAGGCCTCGTCCAACCGCGCTGCCGGCGCGGGGGTTCGGCGGCCGGCAACGCGGTAGGGCTGGGTGACACGGGCCACCGCGAAGCCCGCGGAAATGGCGGCGTCGCGGACCGCGAGCAGGTCGGGCGACTCGACTCCCCCGCCGGCGCCATGGCCCATCATGAGCAGCGCGACCGGTCTGCCGCGCGGACGATCGAGATCCGCCCACGCCAGGCCCGTCGGGGTCGCGACGTCGACCCGCATCAGAAGAGGACAGCAGCCGCCGGCGCGGGCTCGACGCGCGCAATCAACGCGACGCCGTTGTTCTCGACGCTGTTGACGGTCGTGGCGACCGGGCGCAGTTCGAGATGCTCGCCCTCGACTTCATCCCACGGTAGGAGAAGCTCCGCTGGGTCGGCTTCGGCCGGATCAAGCCAGCGTGCCCACGCCCGCGACGGCAGCACGAGCGGCATGCGGTCGTGGATCTCAGCAAGGGCGCCCCGGGCCCGGGCGGTGATGATCGCGCACGAGGTGAGGGTCTGTCCGGGCACACCCCAGAACTCGTAGAGCCCGGCGAACCCTAGGCCGTGCCCGTCGGTCGGCGTCATGTACATCGGCTGCTTACCGGGGCCCTCAGCCGTGTCGCGCATCTGCCACTCGTACCAGCCGTCGGCCGGTACCAGGCAGCGGCGCTTGGCGTACGCGCGCCGGAAGGCGGGCTTGCTGGCGACGCTCTCCGCCCTGGCATTGATGAGCTTGGCGGCAGTACTGCGGTCCTTGGCCCACGACGGGACCAGCCCCCAGGAAACGACTCGGAGCTGGCGGGTGGGTTGCGCGGCCGGCTTGCCGTCGGCGTCGCGCAGTGGCCGGTTGACGATCACCCGTACCGGCTTGGTCGGGGCCACGTTGTAGTCGGCGGGAAGGGGGTCGCTGCCCGCAGCGTAAACCGCATCGAACTCGGCCAGCACGTCGTCGTCGGAGCGCACCGACACGTAGCGACCGCACATGCTTTCACGGTACCCAGAGCGTCCGACAGATCACCCGACATTGCGGCAGACTGTCGGCGTGGATCCCTGGGCCGCTCCGCGCGCTACGAGGCCGGTGTGCGCCCGCGTCGAGCTGCCCGGGTCGAAGTCGCAGACCAGTCGGGTACTGATCGTCGCCGCGCTCGCCGACGGTGCCTCGCGCGTCGTGCGGCCGTTGCGGGCTCGTGACACCGTGCTGATGGCCGACGCGATGCGCACGATCGGGGCCACGATCGTCGACGACGGCGAGGACTGGGTGGTGAGGCCGGGTGCACTGCACGGTGGCTCGATTGACACCGGTCTGGCCGGGACCGTCATGCGGTTCGCCCCACCGATCGCGGCGCTGGCCGATGGGCCGGTGACCTTCGACGGCGACGTGTACGCGCGCGAACGTCCGATGCTGACGCTGATCGACGGGCTGCGCCAGGCCGGTGCGGTGGTCGACGACGAGGGCCGTGGACACCTGCCGTTCACGGTGCGAGGCTCCGGCTCAATCCGCGGCGGCACGGTGCGCATCGACGCCTCGGCGTCCTCACAGTTCGTCTCCGGCCTCCTGCTAGCCGGCGCGCGCTACGACAAGGGGATCGAGGTCGTACACACCGGTGCCGCCGACGTGCCGTCGCGGCCCCACATCGAGATGACCCTGGCCGTGCTGCGGGCGGCCGGTGTCGACGCCGCGGCGGGCGGTCCCGGCGTCTGGCGGGTTGCCCCGGGCGGGATCCGCGCGCGCGACTGGGTGATCGAACCCGACCTTTCCAATGCGGCGCCCTTCCTGGCGGGGGCGCTCGTGACCGGCGGATCGGTGAAAGTGCCCGGGTGGCCCGGGTCGACCACCCAGGCCGGTGACGCGCTGCGCGACCTGCTCGCGGCAATGGGGGCCAAGGTCGCGCGCGCAGAGGACGGACTGACCGTGGCGGGCGCGGGTGACATCGTCGGCTTGGACGCTGACCTGCACGACGTCGGTGAACTCACCCCCATTCTGGCCGCCGTCGCGGCACTGGCGTCCTCGGCGTCGCGCTTTCGCGGTATCGGCCACCTGCGCGGGCACGAGACTGACCGGCTGGCCGCGCTCGCCACCGAACTGACCCGGCTCGGCGGTGAGGTCGTCGAGCACTCCGACGGGTTGAGCATTCTGCCTCGCCCGCTGCACGGCGGCACCTGGCGCGCATACGCCGATCACCGGATGGCGACCGCCGGCGCGCTGCTCGGCCTGGTGGTCGACGATGTGGTGGTCGACGACATCGGGTGCGCGGGCAAGACACTGCCGGACTTTCCCGGCATGTGGACCGCGATGCTGGATAGCTGAGTTGCCCTCCTCGCGCGACGCTCGTCGAATGGACGAGGACGACGTGCCCACCCGCGCAAATCCACGCGGAACCCGGCCTCGCTCCAAGCAGCGACCGGCCCATGAGGACGGCGTAGCGGGCATGGTGGTCAGCGTTGACCGCGGTCGGTACGGGGTCCTCGTCGGTTCGACCCTGGTGAGGACGATGCGGGCCCGCGAACTCGGCCGCAAGGGGATCGCGGTGGGCGACAGGGTGAGCGTCGTCGGCGACCTGTCCGGCGCGGCGGACACCTTGGCGCGCGTTGTGCGCATCGCCGAGCGCAGCACCGTCCTGCGGCGCACCGCCGACGACTCCGACCCGCTCGAGCGGGTGATCGTGGCCAACGCTGACCAGATGGTCATCGTGAGTGCCTTGGCGGACCCGCAACCCAGCTACGGGCTCATCGACCGGTGTCTGGTGGCGGCCCTCAGCGCGGGGCTCGAGCCCTTGCTGTGCCTGACGAAATCTGACCTGGCGGCTCCCGATGAGGCGTTGCAGCGCTACGCCGAGCTGTCGGTGCCCGCTGTTGTCACCCGTCGCGACGAGCCTGTCGACAAGTTGCTCGCGCGACTGCACGGCCACCTGTCGGTGCTGGTAGGTCATTCCGGCGTCGGCAAGTCCACATTGATCAACGCCCTAGTCCCGTCCGCCGCTCGAGCGACCGGGACGGTGAGCGCGATCGGAAAGGGTCGGCACACGTCATCGTCCGCGATCGCCCTGCCCCTGCCCAGCAGCGACGGCTGGGTCATCGACACCCCCGGCCTGCGGTCGTTCGGACTGGGGCACGTCACGGCCGACGACCTGCTGTGGGCGTTTCCCGACCTCGAGGACGGCGCGACGCAGTGCCCACCCGGGTGTGAACATCTGACGGCGGGCGCGGCGTGCGAGCTCGACGGGTGGGTACGCGACGGCCATTCGAGCATCGAGCGCCTGTCAGCGTTTCGCCGCCTGCTCGAGAGCCGGGCCGCGGGCGGCTGATCCGCGCTGTCTGGCGCACGCCGTCGGTTGGGTCCAGCAGCGCACTCCCCGTGGGGAGCCCGTTAGCGTGGCGGCGTGGTACTCACCCTCACCGCGATCAACCGCTATCCCTTCAAGTCCTGCCGTGGGCAGGAGCTCACCGCCGCGGCCGTCGAGCCGTGGGGACTCGCTGGCGACCGGCGCTGGATGGTGGTCGACTCAGCCGGTGCGGTGGTGACCGCCCGCGAGCACCCGCGGCTCGTGCTCGTGCGGCCCGAGCTCACCGAGAGTGGCTTGCGGCTGACCGGCCCCGATGCCAGCGATCTGGTCGTGCCAGTCCCCGACGGCCGCAGTCTCGTCGACGTCAGCGTCTTCCGCGGGCCGTTCTCGGCGGCACTGGCCGCCGAAGCCGGGCATGAGTGGTTCAGCAAAGTCGTGGGCGAACCAGTGCGCCTCGTGTATCTCGATGACCCGACCCGGCGGTCGCCCAACCCGCTGTACAGCAAGGAATCCGACCGGGTGTCCCTGGCGGACGGCTATCCGCTGCTGCTCGCCACCGAGGAGTCGCTCAAGGCGGTGAACGACCTGATCGCGGCAGGACGGCACGCACACGAAGGCCCACTGCCGATGACCCGGTTCCGCCCCAATGTGGTCCTGCGCGGCGCGGCGGCGTGGGCCGAGGACCGCTGGCGGCGGGTGCGGATAGGCGCCGTCGACTTCCGCGTGGTCAAGGGCTGCGACAGATGCGTGCTCACCCTCGTCCATCCGGATACAGCCGCGCGGGGCAAGGAGCCCATTGCGACGCTGTCGCAGCACCGCAAGTGGGACGGCAAGATCTGGTTTGGGATGAACCTCATCCCGGACACACCGGGCGCAACGATCACCATCGGCGCCAAGGTCGAGATCCTCGAGACCTCGCAGGGTCCCCCGCACTGATCGGTGCCCGCGGATGCTGCAGCGCCGACTCTCCTGCGCGGTACGGTCACCCGATGGCACCCGACTTCGGTGTTCAACTGTGCGTCAACCAGGTGGGCGATCCCGCTCCCAACCGGCTTGCCTACTACCAGCGGGCCCTCGAGATCGGCGCAGGCGCGCTCTCAGCGATGTGGCTCAGCGACCATCTGCAGAAGGGTGACAGCCCGCGGCTGGAAGGCTGGACGACGCTGACCTACCTCGCGGCGTTGGCACCCTCCTACCGCGTTGGACATCTGGTGCTGAGCCAGAGCTACCGGAATCCAGCGCTGCTCGCGAAGATGGCCGCGACCCTGCAGACGTTGACCGGTGGACGGTTCGTGCTCGGCCTGGGGGCAGGCTGGCAGCAGGACGAGTACCTGGCCTACGACTACCCGTTTCCCCCCGCCAGCCAGCGCATCGAGCAGCTGGGCGAGGTCATCGACATCGTCCGGACGATGTGGACACAGTGCCCGGCGACCTACGAAGGCCGGCACTACCGCGTGCGCGACGCGTATTGCGAGCCGCGGCCAGAGCCCGTCCCGCCGATACTCGTCGGCGGCCAGGGTCCGAAGCTGATGCACCTGGTGGCTGCGAAGGCTGACGCGTGGCATTGGGATGGCCCGATCGAGCTTTATCGACCGCCATATGAGCGGCTGGTGCGAAGCTGCGGCGAGCTGGACCGAGATGTCGGTGAGATCGCACTCACGGCCGGGTTCGACGTCTACTTCCCGCGCGATGGAGCCGACTTTCCGCAGCCGTACTGGAGCGGTTACCTCGACTTCATGGAGACGCCCTTCGGTCCGACCCCCGCCGATGCCGTGAGCCAGATCCGACCACTCGTCGAGCTGGGCGTAACTGAATTCACCGTCGCCTTCTGGGACCTGGACACGCTGCGGGCCTTCATCGACGAGGTGATCCCGGCGTTCTCCTAGCCTGCGCCGGGACTCGACGAACGGGACGGCCGAGCGCGCCGATTCCAGCGTCGAGAGCTTCGCCGGCTACCTGCCGAGCGTCGGAGATCATCCATGCTCCTTCACCGTGACGGTTGCCGGGCAAGCCAGTCGCCGAGCAGGCCGACAGCATCGTCGATTTCGGCGATGTCGCCCGCGAAACACATCCTGATGAAGCTGCCGCCGTCGACCGGATCGAAGTCGACCCCCGGGGCGACGGCCACGCCGGTCTCGGCAAGCAGTCGCGCCGCGAACGCGAGCGAGTCGTGGGTCCAGTCGGAGACATCGGCGTAGCGGTAGAAGGCGCCATCGGCTGGCGCGAGCCGGTCCAAACCGATCGCCGGCAGCCGGCGCAGCAACAGTTCACGATTGCCCTTGTAGCGCTCGACGTTGGCGTCCAGCTCGTCGTAGGCGTCGAATGCCGCGGCGGCCGCGACCTGCGAAAGGGCTGGTGGGCAGATCGCGAAGTTGCCGGCCAACCGGTCGACGGAATCGAAAAGTTCGTCGGGAACCAGCAACCAACCGGCGCGCCACCCGGTCATCGAGAAATACTTCGAAAACGAGTTGACCACGATCGCGTTGCGGCTGAACCTCCACGAACTGAGGGCGACTTCGGTGTAGCTGATGCCGTGATAGATCTCGTCGCTGATCAGGCGGACCCCGTGGTCGTCGCACCACCTCGCGATCGCCGCGAGTTCATCGGGGCCCACCATGGTCCCGGTCGGGTTGGCTGGGCTGGCGATGACGAGGCCGTCCGGTACGGCGGGCAAGGCGTCGAGCTGGGCAACCGTCGGTTGGAAGCGGGTTTCGGGGCCGCAGCGAAGTTCGACGACGGTGCACCCGAGCGCAGCCAGCATGTTGCGGTAAGCGGGGTATCCCGGCCGGGCCATCACCACCGTGGCGCCCGGGTCGAAGGCGGCCAGGAATGCGAGCAGGAAGCCGCCGGACGAGCCCGTGGTCACCGCGACGGAACTGGCCGAGAGGTCGAGGCCGTCCGTGCGCAGATAATGTCGAGCAATGGCCGCCCGCAGCGGGGGGATGCCGAGAGCGTTCGTGTAGCCGAGGCGCTCGCTCCCGATCGCGCGTGCCGCCGCGGCACGGACGCAGGCCGGCGCCGGCGTCGACGGCTGCCCCGCCGACAGGTCGAACACCGGCAGCCCGAGTGCGCGGCGCGCGACGACGGCGTCGATGACCCGCATGACCTCGAAGGCGGGGATCCCACCGCGTGCCGACGCCGTTGGCCGGGGCCCGGGTGTCGTGGTCGCGACTGGTGCCGGGTGACGCGCATGCACTGACTGATCTTGACCGCGGGTGGGCACGGCTCGACGGTAGCCTGCGGACGTGGCGCTCACGACCTATGCCGACGACCTCGCGCTGGCCCGCACATTGGCTGATTCGGCCGATGCGATCACGCTCGCGCGGTTCGGCGCAGCTGATCTCGTCGTCGAATCCAAACCGGACCTCACCCCGGTGAGCGACGCCGACCGGGCCGTCGAGCAGGCACTGCGAGGGAGGTTGGGCGCCGAGCGGCCCGCCGACGCCGTCTGCGGAGAGGAGTTCGGCTCCGCGGGGTCGAGCAGGCGTCGGTGGGTGATCGATCCGATCGACGGCACGAAGAACTTCGTGCGCAACGTCCCGGTGTGGGCGACCCTGATCGGTCTGCTCGACGGTGCGGACGCCGTGCTGGGGGTGGTGTCCGCACCGGCATTGGGGCGGCGCTGGTGGGCATGCCAAGGCGGCGGCGCGTGGGCGTCCTGGCAGGGGGGTGAAGCACGGGAGTTGGCCGTCTCGAAGGTCTCACAGCTAGGCGACGCGAGCCTGTCCTTGGCCTCTCTGTCGGCGTGGGGAGGACGCCGCGACGCCGTTGTGGCACTGGCCGACCGGGTGTGGCGCGCCCGTGCATACGGCGACTTCTGGTCTTACATGCTGGTTGCCGAAGGCGCCGTCGACCTTGCCGCGGAGCCTGCACTGTCGTTATGGGACATGGCGGCGCTCGCCCCGATCGTGCGCGAGGCGGGCGGCCGCTTCACCGGCTTGGACGGCGTCGACGGGGTCCACAGCGGCAACGCCGCAGCGACCAACGGCTTACTGCATGAAGCTTTTCTTGCCGCTATCGCCGGGGGGGCCTAAGGCAGAAGTAGGCAGCTGTCGCCGAACTCATGCCATAAATAGCGGTGCCGCAGCGCGGATGTGTACGCCCGACTGACGAGTTCCGTGCCGGCCACGGCCTGCAACAGCTGCAGGTGCGACGCGCCAGGCGCGTGCCAGCCGGTCACCAGAGCATTGACGACGCGCGCTGGACGCTGCGGGCCCAGCACGAGATCGGTCCAACCGGAGCGTTGCGCCACGGTGCCGTCAGCGTCCGCGGCCGACTCCAGCGCACGAGTCACCGTCGTGCCGACCGCGACGACCCGACCACCCGACGCACGTGTGAGGTTGACCAGCCGGGCCGTCGCGGAAGGAACCTCGAAGCGTTCTGGCAGCGGGTGCTCGCCGCTTTCCAGCGACGAGACACCGGTGTGCAGCAGAATCGGTGCGAGCGTTACCCCTCCGGCGACGAGCTCGGTCACGATCTCGGCCGTGAACGGTCTGCCGGCGCTGGGCATCTCTGCGCTGCCTGGTTGCCGCGCGAACACGGTCTGGTAGTCGCTGAGCCGGGACGGCGCGGTGACGTAGGTGTACCGGATGGGCCGCCCGGCGCGGGCGAGAAACCCGGCGACGCCCCCCTCGACCGCGACCCTCGAACGCCACAGGCGCGGTCTCGGCTCGTTCGCCGGGTAGGGCGCCGCGACGGTCAACTGCACGCCGTCGGGCATGGTGATGCGCTCACCGGACGTAACGTCACGCAGCGGGCCTGTGGCGTTGCGCGGGGACCTCAGTTCCACCAGCCAACTGCCGTCGTCGAGCTCCGTGGAGAAATGCACGGCGACAAGCCGTCCGTCTGCCCGACGGCCGTCGACCGCGGCCGCCAGCGTCGCCGAGGTGTTGACGACGAGCAGGTCACCGGGAGCGAAAAATGCTGCGATGCGGTCAAAGCGTTCGTGCCGGATCCCCCCGCGGGCGGCTACCAGCAGGCGTACGCGGTCACGCCGCGGTGGTGGCGCAGTCGCCGCCAGTTCGTCGGGCAGCTCGAAGTCGAGCTGACTCACCGCGCGGCCTCATCGATCAGGTCGGTGAGCATTTCCGAAGCGCGGTAGCGACCGCTGGCCGGTCGCTCGTCGATGAGCCGCAGCAGGGCCGGGACGACGGTGGCCGGGGCGGGGCGGTCCGAGATGTCCTCGCCGGGAAAGGCGCGCTGGTGCATGTCGGTGCGCATGTCGCCAGGGTCGAAAGCGTAGACGCGCACCCCTGGCTCCTCGGCGGCCAGGACGGCGCCGAGGTGATCGAGGGCGGCCTTGCTGGGGCCGTAGCCCCCCCATCCTGCGTAGGCCTCGACGGCGGCATCGGAGCTGACGTTCACGATGGCGCCATTCGCCGCCACGACCAAGGCCAGCAGGAGTTGGGTGAGCGCGAGCGGCGCGATGACGTTCGTCTCGTACACGGCGCGCAACGCCTCAAGCGGGTAATCGCGCAGCGCCGGCAATGGGCTGGGGCCAAGGTCGCTCGCGTTGTTCAGCAGCAGGTCGATGCCGCCCGGCGCGCTCACGGCCGTGGCCAGCGCCTCGCGGTGCAGTGGGTCGGTGACGTCACCCGCCAACGTCACTGCCCCGGGAAGGTCGGTGGCAAGCCGCCGCACGTCGGCCTCGGTGCGGGCGTCGAGGACCAACCGCCAGCCGCGATCCCAGAGTTGCTTGGCGACGGCGCGACCGAAGCCCTTGGATGCGCCGGTGACAACGGCAGTCGGTGGGTTCGCGTGCGACATCGTCATGTCACTATCGTTATAGTTGAAGTCAACTTGATGTCAAGCAAGCAGGGATTGGATGCAGACTACGGACCTGCTCACCGTCAGCGACGTCGCTCATCGCAGCGGGTTCGCGCCGTCGGCCCTGCGGTTCTATGAACGCGAGGGCTTGCTGCTCGCGACGCGGACGTCCGGGGGGCAGCGTCGCTACCAGCGCAGTGTGCTGCGCCGCCTGGCGTTCATCCGCGCGGCGCGCAACGTCGGACTCTCCCTCGAGGAGATAGCAGCCGCCCTGGCCACCCTGCCGGCCGGTCGAAATCCAACCAAGGCCGACTGGACACGGTTGTCGCACTCCTGGCGCCGGCGTCTGGACGACCAGATCGTCGCCCTGAGCGCGCTACGCGACGGACTCGATTCCTGCATCGGGTGCGGCTGTCTGTCGCTCAAACACTGCGCCATCGCGAACCCTTCCGATCAAGCCGCCGTCACCGGCACCGGCGCCGCGTATTTTCCCCGCCTGCTCCGCCGCCCGTAGCCCTCGGCGCCAGCGCGGGCGACAACAGTCCGCCGTTGCCGCGCGGCTGCGGCCTGCGAGCTGAAGCCGCCGACGGCGCTCAGGACGCCAGGTCGTCGATGACCTCGGCAGCGGGCAGGCCCGTCAGCGTCGACGCGGGCAGGGCCAGCTTGGAGCGTCGCAGCCCGCTGCCGATGACAATCATGTCGCGGGAGAGGACGGCTCGGTCGATGAGGACCGGCCAGGATGGTGGCAGGCCGATCGGGGTGATGCCGCCGTACTCCATCCCCGACAGTTCGACGGCATCGGCGATCGGCGCGAAGGACGCCTTGCGCGCATCCAGGCGTCGGCGCACCGCCCCGTTGACGTCGGCGCGGGTGTTTGCCAGCACCACGCAGGCGGCATAGCGGACCTCGGCCCCGCGCCTTCCGGCGATCACGACACAATTCGCTGAGTCGGCGAGAGCGACCCCGTAACGTGCGCAGAACTCGGCGGTGTCGGCGAGGTCGGGATCGATAGATGCGACGGACACCTCGCACGCCCCTGCCCACCACGACAGAGCTTCGGCGACGGGGGGCGCAAGGAGATCGGCGCAGGCCCTGCGCCACGGCAATGTCCCGGGGCCGGTCACGACGCAAACCCTACTGTGGAGGAATGGACGAGACCGACGCCATCGTCGCCCGCATCCTCACCAGCTACGACACGATCACTGTGGTCGGCGCCAGCAACGCTGTCGAGAAACCGGCGCACTACGTGCCGGAGCACATGCAGTGCCACGGTTGGCGGATCATTCCCGTAAACCCGGCCGCTGACGTGGTCCTCGGCGAGCCCGCCTACCGCACGCTGGCCGATGTTGCTGAACAGGTAGGCCTGGTCGACGTGTTCCGCCCGGCCGAGGCGACCCCCGACATCGCCCGCCAGGCCGTGGCCGCAGGAGCCACCGCATTGTGGCTGCAACTGCATATTGTCTCAGCCGAATCCCGGCACATCGCCGAGGATGCCGGGCTGCTCTATGTCGAGAACCGCTGCCTGGTCATCGAGCAACGCCGGCTGAGGCTCAGCGCGCCGAAGTAGCCCGGGCGGCGGCCCGCCATCCGGTGAAGTCCGTCACCTGGGTGGCCAGGATCCGCAGAGCGCCGGTGATTCGCTCGTCGAAGGAGCCATCCGCGCCGGGCTGTTGTTCGGCGGAGTTCACAGTTACCCCGAACGGCGTGGGCCAGCCGCGCAGCGCATGGACCGCCGAGCGCACCGACACGAGCGTGGTGCCACACGCTTGCCAGCCCGACGCGGCAACGATGATGCCGACCGCCCGCCCGTCGAGGTAGGGCCGCTCGTCGTCACGCAACAGCTCGAGATGGTCGATCGCGTTCTTCACCAGCCCGGACATGCCACCGTGGTAGCCCGGCGTCGCAAGAATCACGGCATCGGCCGCGCGCACGGCGGTCACCAGCGCTGCGGCGGCCGGGGCGGCAGCGTCGCGGTTCGCATCGAAGATGGGAAATTCCGCCAGTTGTGCGCCGGTGAACGCCACGGTTCGCGCACCCATCGCGGCGCTCTGGTCGAGGCAGGCCCGCAACAACAGATTCGTCACAGACGAAGCACCAGTCGACCCGCCGATGCCGACGATCAGCGCAGCGGCGTCGGTCATCACACGCTCCCTACCTCGTCGCTGCAATTCACTCTAGGGTCCTAGCAAAGCCCTGATCACGAGGAGGAGTCCTTATGGCGCTCGATCGTCCGCAGGCCCAGGACCCCTACGCCAAGCTGCCGCAGGTCGCGACGTTCACGGTGACGAGCAGGGACCTCGATGACGGCGGACGGCTGGACGAGGCGCACGCGTACGGCGGCGCCACCGACAATGCCGCGAACACGTCGCCGCACCTGGCGTGGAGCGGTTTCCCCGAGGGCACGAAGAGCTTCGCCGTCAGCTGCTATGACCCCGACGCCCCGACGCCATCGGGTTTCTGGCACTGGATGCTGGTCGACCTCCCGGCCTCGACCACATCGCTCGACACGAACGCCGGTGCGCCCGGTGCCACCCTGCCCGGCGCTGCGTTTCACGTCCGTAACGACTGGAGCAGCAAGGACTATGGCGGTGCTTACCCGCCGGACGGTGATCGGGCCCATCGCTACTTCTACGTCGTGCACGCCGTCGACGTGGAGACGCTCGGCGTCGACGACGAGGCGAGTGCGGCGGCCGTGTCGTTCAACCTGGCCTTCCACACGTTGGCTCGGGCCCAACTCGTCGCCACGTTCCAGCGCTGAGCATGGACATCGCCGCAGCCCAGCACTTCCTGCGCGAGAACCACCACGCCGTGCTCGCGACGTCGCGAGCAGACGGGCGACCGCAGCTCTCGCCGGTGACCGTCGCGATCGATGACGCCGGGCGGGTGATCATCAGCACTCGCGAGACTGCGGTCAAGGTGCGTAACCTGCGCCGCGACCCGCGCCTCTCGCTGGCGGCGTTCACCGACCGCTTCTACGGCGAATGGGTGCAGGTGGAGGGCACGGCCGAGATCATCGCGCTGCCCGAGGCACTCGACCTGCTCGTCGATTACTACCGCCGGGCCAGCGGTGAGCATCGGGACTGGGACGAGTACCGGGAGGCGATGATCGACCAGCATCGGGTGATCGTGCGCTTTGCCATCGCCCGGGCGGGCCCGAACGTGAGCGGCTGAGCCCCGACCGGTCTCAGCCGACCCGGAAGCCGTCGGGTTCGTTCGTGGGTTCTCCCCAGGCGTGCGCGACGGCGCCCACGAATCCCGGAGCCGCATCGCTGTCCATCAGATCGAGCAGCGCCTGGCACGCGGCCCGAGAGCCCTGGGCCACGACAGCGACGCGCCCGTCGGGCAGGTTCGTGGCCGACCCGCGCAGCCCCAGGTCACGGGCCCGGCTTCGGATCCAGTAGCGATATCCCACGCCCTGAACCCGGCCCTGGGCCCATGCGCTCAGCCGGGCCTGCTCCCCCATGACCCTCAGCCAAGCAGGGCGCCGAGGCCGCTGCCAGCCCAATGCGCCAGCAACTCGGCGGGGTCACGCCAGACCTCGACCGCACCGGCCGCTCGCAGTTCGGCCTCGCTCGTCCCGCCGCAGGTGAGCCCGACGAACAGCACACCGGCGCGCTGCGCCGCCTTGCCGTCCCAGATCGAGTCACCGACGAACACCACGCGATGTGTCGCCAGACCGGCCTCATCCATCGCCGCCTGCAGGATGTCGGGATGCGGTTTGCCGGAGCGCGCGTCACTCGAACTGGTCGCGGCGGTGATGGCGTCGTCGACGGCCAGGGCGGACCGCAGCGCGTCGAGTTCTTCCTGCCCCGCCGAGGAGGCAAGCACGACCCGCAATCCGCGACCGGCACATTTCCTGAGCAGGTCGCGGGCGCCCGGCAAGGGCCGAAGTCGTCCCCAGAATTGCTTGTACAACGTAAGATGCGCGGTCTTGAGGGCCTCGTCCCCGCCGTGGTCGCGCCGCTCGCCGAGCAGGTGGTCGAGCAGCTCGGCAGAGCCCATCCCGATCGCCCGATGGACCGTGGCCAACGGCACGTCGTGGCCGCCCTGGGCAAGCGCCTCGCCCCAGCACACAGCATGCAGGTAGGGCGTATCCACCAGCGTCCCGTCCACGTCGAAAAGCACGCCTGACGGCTGGTCGGCAACGGTGTCAGCCACGAGCGAGCAATCCCCAGTTGCTCCGCGCCGCGGGTGAGCCGCCTGCGAAGGGAGGCAGCACATCGACCACCGCACCGGGCTCCAGGCGGGTGGCATCCGAGGCCTGCTGGCCGTCCACGAGGAATGATGCGACGCCGCTGATCCTGGCCAACGCAGGGCGACCGGAGAGAGTCTCGCGCAACCCTCCCACTGTGGCCGCCGCCAGAGCCTCCTCGGCGTGCCCCGCGGCGCGCTGGGCACCGGCCCAGAAGCGGACGGTTATCTCTGGCACGCCGCTCAGCCTGCCACGGGGGCGGGATAGGCAACCAGGTCGGTGGCCTTCGCGCTGAGCCAGACCGGGCATCCCGGGACCAGGCCCAGTTCTGCGACGGCCGAGGCGGTGACGTCGACGAAGACGGTCTGTTCCCCGGTGGCAGTCAGCCGGATGCGGTCCCCGAGTGGCGCGAACGCGATGATCGTTGCCGCCCAGATATTGCGGGCGCTGCTGGCGTGCGGCTCCTCGGCGTGGACGGTCAGCGCCGACGGACGAAGCGCTACGAGCACCCGGCCGTCCTCGGCGTCAGGCACGACGAGCGTCCCGCCACCGTCCAGGGCGACGCGGCCGCCCACAGCTCGCCCGGCGTAGAGGTTCATCCCGACCAGCCGGGCGACGTAGGGCGTGGCCGGACGGCTGGTGATCTCGGCTGGCGTGCCCTGCTGCGCCACCCGCCCCTGTTCGAGCACCACGATGCGCGAGGCCAACAGCAACGCCTCGATGGGGTCGTGCGTCACGAACATTGTGGGACCGGCAAACCCAGCTAGGTGCTCGCGCAGCTCACCCTGCACTTCGGCGCGGGTCTGCACATCGAGCGCGGCGAGCGGTTCGTCAAGAAGCAGCGCAGCGGGCTCGCACGCCAGCGCCCGCGCCAGCGCGACGCGCTGCGCCTGCCCGCCGGACAGCTGCCCGGGCCGGCGGCGGGCCAGGTCGCTAAGGCCGAGCCGGTGCAACCATCGCTGCGCACCCGCTCGGGCGTGACTGCGCGGTATGCCGCGTGCCCGGAGGCCGAAGGCCACGTTGTCCACGACCCGCAGGTGCGGAAACAGCCGGTGGTCCTGGAACACCACGCCGATACGCCGCCGCTCGGGAGCCACGAAGACCGCCCGTGCGGGGTCGTCCAGCACGACGCCGCCGAGTTCGATGTGCCCATCATCAATGCCGAGCAGCCCGGCTACTGCGCGCAGCAGCGTCGACTTGCCGGCTCCGTTCGGTCCGAGCACCGCGACAACCTGCCCCGGCCCGGCAGAGATCGAGACGTCCAACGTGAACGGGCCGCGCGCCAGTTCAGCAGCGAAGGTGAGCGTCACGAGTTCGCCACCGGGCGCAGCCACTTGTCGCGTAGCCCGCCGAGCACGGCCAAGGCCACCAGCATCAGCG
>JBHEMN010000023.1:0-8836 GCA_046262575.1 Jatrophihabitantaceae bacterium | reverse complement strand
GCGATCAAGTGGACGATGCTGCACGTGCAACCGTCAACCCGCCACGCCGTTTCGTCGTGCGCGAACAGTGCGATGCCGCATGCGCCCGATGGGCGTCAGTCGTCGCCGTTCCACGCTGAATCCTCGGCGTCATAAGCCTTTTCTCGCTCCGCAACGGTCTCGAGCGCGCGCGCGGCCGCATCTTCAGTTGGGAAGGGTCCGAGGTGATCAGTGCTGTGGGTGTCCTCACCCTTCTCGACGCGATGGTGCTCCATGCAGAACCAGAACTCGCCCGAAGGCTCACGACTCATGCCTGCATCGTCTCGCACATCGACGCGCAACGCATAGCGCGACGTGGCGTGCAGGCGGCGGACGAGCCGACCTATAAGCCGGGTTCTGTGCCCGCCGCTTGCGCGCCGGGTGACGGCCATCCATCTCGACCTGCCGTCACCGGCAGGCTCTAGCGATCTACCCGCAGACTCGGGCGGGCCGCCCTCAGGCATCTGCGCGAAACACCTTGTTTCCAAGGCGAATCTTCTCAATCTTGCTCCGGGTGGGGTTTACCTAGCCGTTCCGGTCACCCGAAACGCTGGTGGTCTCTTACACCGCCGTTTCACCCTTACCAGCACGCGAGCGCGCTGGCGGTCTGTTTTCTGTGGCACTGTCCCGCGGGTCACCCCGGGTTGCCGTTGACAACCACCCTGCCCTGTGGAGCCCGGACTTTCCTCGGCGGGATCCGAAGGTCCCGACGCGGCCGTCCGGTCGACTCGTCCGTCGCGAAATGAATGTTACGCGGGCGAGGACCTACCCTCGACTGCAGAGCGACACGGAGGTCCGCGATGACTGAACCGACCGGCAATGAGCTGAGCGCACTGCGTGCACGTCGCGCCGAGCTGCGTGAGAAGTATCTGCGTCCGCTGGGCGAGCGCCCCGCGAGTGCGGCCCGCGGAGTGCACCACGCCGCTTTCATCTGCCAGGACGTCGAGGCGACGATCCGCTTCTACCAGGAGTTCCTCGGCTTCCCGCTGGTCGAACTCGTCGAGAACCGCGACTACGCCGGCTCGAGCCATTTTTTCTTCGACATCGGCAACTCCAACCTGCTGGGCTTCTTCGACTTTCCGGGTCACCGGCATCCTCCCTTCACTGAGACCGTCGGTGCGTTACAGCACCTGGCGCTCTCGGTGTCGCGCGAGCACTTTGACGCGGCGAAGGCGAAGCTCGACGAGGCCGGCATCGACTACCTGGGTCCCGACCGCGGCGCGCACGACAGCCTCTACTTCCGCGATCCGAACGGCCTGGGCCTGGAGCTGTATCACGAGGCGCTCGGTGTGTTCGAGGGAGCGCAGTTGCTGCCTGAATCGCACCGATAGCCTGCCGGTGTGCATGGGGGGGCCGCCGAAACGCTCGCGATCGTCCTACTGGTGCTGGCCCTCGCCGTCGCGGTGCTGCGCCCGCGCGGTCTCAGCGAGGCTGTGGTGGCAGTGCCCGCCGCCGTCGTGTTGGTCGTCACCGGCGTCGTGCCGCTGTCTGCGGCTACCGCTCGACTGAGGGAGATCGGACCGACGGTCGGCTTCCTCGCCGCAATCCTGGTTTTCGGACATCTGTGTGCGCAGGCTGGGGTGTTCGACTACCTCGGCTCGCTCGCGGCGCGAGCTAGTCACGGCAGCAGCCCGCGACTGCTCGCACTCGTCGTCGCGATCGCCGCTGCCGTGACCGCAGTGCTGACGCTGGATGCCACCGTCGTGCTGCTCACCCCGGTCGTGCTGAGGACCGCCGCGCAGCTCGGTGTCCCCGTGCGGCCGCACGCCTACGCGTGCACCCGGTTGGCCAACAGCGGATCGCTGCTTCTACCCGTGTCGAACCTGACGAATCTGCTCGCGTTCACCGGGTCCGGGTTGTCCTTCGGGCGCTTCGCGGCGCTGATGGTGCTGCCCTGGTTGGTCGCCTGCGCCGCGGAGTGGCTGGGCCTGCGAGCGTTCTTCCGTGCCGACCTGGCGCGCTGGGTCACTGAGCCGGTGGGTGCACCGCCCGCGCCGCGCTTCGCCCTCGCCGTCCTGGTCGCCACGGTTGCCGGCTTCGTGATTACGTCGGCGCTGCACATTTCACCGGCGTGGGCGGCGGTGGGTGGCTGTGTCGCCCTGCTCGTGCCGCGCGCCTTGCGACGCGACGTGCATCCGGTGCAACTGGTAGGCGAGACCAGTCCCGGCTTCTGCCTGTTCGTACTGGCCCTGGCTGTAATCGTCGACGGGGTGACGCGGCACGGTCTGGGCGATGCACTGGCTCGCCTGGTTCCGGTGGGGACAGCGCTTCCCGCGCTGCTGCTGCTTGCTCTCGTGGCGGCCGTGCTCGCGAACCTGGTGAACAACCTGTCAGCCACGCTGGCACTGGTGCCACTCGCAGCCGGTCACCCCGGCGCGGTGCTCGCGGTTCTGCTCGGCGTCAACATCGGACCGAACGCGACGTACGCGGGATCACTGGCGACCCTGCTGTGGCGCCGACTGCTGCCTGAGCCAGACCGTCCGCGGCCGGGTCAGTTCCATGTCCTGGGCCTGCTCACGGTGCCAGCGATCCTGTTGCTGTCAACCATCGCCCTGTGGGCCGCGCTGTCCGTCGTAGGCACATAACCCTGCGGCGGACTGGTGCGCCAGGTGGGCGGTGTCGTTGACCAGGCGGACCGAGCAGTTGCCGTCGGGGTAGTAGTCCACGATCGAGACGGAGGCAGGATCGAGATGGATCCGGAACAGGCTCACCGGCGGCGCGTCCATGGCCAGCCGGATCAGCGTCTTGATCGGTGTCACATGCGTGACCAGCACAACCGTGCGCCCGGCATGAGCGGCGATCACCGCGTCGCGCCCACGCCGCAGCCGCCTCCCGGCAGCCGCGAAGGATTCGCCCGAGGGCGGGGCCACCTCCGTCGAGGCCAGCCAGGTTGCGAGCTCGACCGGATGCTCACGTTGCGCCTCGGTGAACGTCCTTCCTTCCCAGAGGCCGAAATCGACCTCGGCGAAGTCATCGTTGACCTCGACGCGCACGGACAGCACGGCAGCGATCGCTTCGGCGGTCTGGCGCGCCCGGCGCAGCGGTGAGCTGACGACTGCCGTCGCCGCGCCGAACTGGCTCACTCGACGGGCGAGCGCTGCGACCTCCGCTTGGCCCGCCGCGTTGAGCGGCAGATCGTTGCGCCCGGAGAAGCGCTGCTGTGCCGAGTGCTCGGTCGAGCCGTGGCGGACCAGGATCAGGCGCGTGGGGACTTCGCTCGGCAATGCCCAGATGGCTTGCTGCCCGGACGTTTCCCCGCTCGTGGGCCGGCCCCGAGCAGGCTTGCCCGCAGCGCGATCCATCGCCTCGTTCGCCAACCGGTCGGCATACCTGTTGCGCTCCCGCGGAATCCACTCGAAGCTGACCGCGTCAAAACGCGCGCGCAACGCAACGGCCTCGCGAGCCAGTGGACGCATCGATGGATGCTTGACCTGCCACCGTCCTGACATCTGCTCGACGACGAGCTTTGAATCCATCCGCACGGCCACCCGCCGCGCACCCAGTTCGGCGGCTGCCGTAAGTCCCGCGATCAGCCCGCGGTACTCGGCGACGTTGTTCGACACGACGCCGAGGGCCTCCGCGCGTTCGGCGAGCACCGCCCCGGTCGAGGCATCGAACACGACGGCACCGTAACCAGCCGGTCCCGGGTTGCCGCGCGAGCCGCCGTCGGCCTCGACGACGACACTGTCCACGGTTGGGGTCATAAGCCCGATTCGGCAGTGCGGACGAGAACACGGCGGCAGTTGTCGCAGCGCACCACCTCGTCCGGACCGGCCCGGCGCACCGAGGCCAGTTCGCTGCCGGACAGCTCGATGCGGCAGCCCTCGCACCGTCGCTGCCGCAGCATCGCCGCGCCGACGCCGCCACCGTGCTCGCGCGCCCGCTCGTACAGGGCCAGCAGGTCCGCGGGAAGCTCGGCAGCGATCGACTCGCGCTGGGCGCCACGCTCGGTCGCCGCGGCATCGATCTCGGCGAACACGGCGTCGCGGGCGGCGCCCAACTCTGCCTGCTCGCCCGCTAGCACGGTGCGCTGCGAGATCAGCAGAGCCAGTGCTTTGTCCGCCTCCTCGTGCTGCTCCATCACCTCGATCAGTTCGTCCTCGAGCGTGGACTGCCGGCGGGCAAGCGTCGTCAGCTCGTGCTGCAGCCCCGTGAGGTCCTTGGCCGGCAGCCCGCCCAGCTGCAGGCGGTGCTCGTCGCGCGCGGCGCGGGCCCGTACTGCTTCGACCTCGTTCTCCAGCCGGCGCTGCTCCCCGGCGACATCGCTGATACGGGTCTCGGTATCGACGATCTCGTTGTGCAATGTCGAGGCCCGCTCCTCGCGCTCCGCGATGGCCGCAAGTTCCGGCAGCGTCTTACGCCGGTGCGCCTGCTGGGCCAGAAAGGTGTCGGCCGCCTGAAGGTCAAGCAGGCGCAGCTGTACGGATGAGCTCAGAGTGTCGGCGTTCACTCGGTGATCGCACTCGTTTCAGGAGAGGGGGCGTGAAGCGTCCACGGATCGGTGACGTGGCGCGATACTCGGATCTCCACCGTAGTGCCGAGCGTCTCGCGCAATCGAGCCGCCACGACATCGAGCCACGGTGCCTCGGTGGCCCAGTGCGCCGCGTCGACGAGGGCCATCCCGTCACTGCGTTCGGTGACAGCCTCGACGGTCGAGTGGTGTTTCAGGTCGGCGGTCAGGTACGCGTCAGCTCCGGCCCGGCGGGCGCCCTCGGCAAGCGACCCACCCGAGCCACCGCAGACCGCCACAGTGCGAACGAGGCGATCGGGATCGCCGGCCGCGCGGACGCCCCACGCCGTCGCTGGCAGTTGCCTGGCCACGTGCACGACGAAGTCCCGCAGCGAGAGGGCCCGTTCGAGCTCACCCAGCCGCCCCGTTCCGCGCCGGCCAGGAACCGGTGATCCGGCGAGCAGATCGAAGGCGGGCTCCTCGTAGGGGTGTGTCGCTCGAAGAGCCTCCACGACCGCGCGGCGGCACGCGGAGGGGACCACCATCTCAACCCGGGTCTCGACGACCTGCTCGACCTGCCCGATGCGCCCGACCGCTGGTCGGGCCCCGGCCAGCGGCCGGAACGTGCCGACGCCCGGTGTGCTCCATGCGCATCGGTCGTAGTCGCCGACTGCGCCCGCGCCCGCGGCGGCCAGTGCGTCGACGAGTCGTGGCGCGTCCTGCGTCGGCACGTAGACGACGAGCTTGTCCAACGGCTCCTCGGGCTGCGGCTCGAGGGTTCGCAGACCGTGCAGGCCAATGCGGTCCGCGAGCGCGTCCGAAACGCCTGGGTCGGCGACGTCGGCGTTGGTGTGCGCGACGAAGCAGGCGACATCAGCCCGGATCAGCCGATGCACAAGCGCTCCCTTGGGGTCGTCGGCGGGTACTCCGTGCACGGGTGTGAGCAGCAGCGGGTGGTGCGTCAGCAACAACTGCGAGTGGGTGCTCAGCGCCTCGGCCACCGTCGCCGGCACAGCATCCACGGCCAGCAGCACCCGTTCGATCGGGCCGTCCGGGTCGCCGCAGACGAGCCCGACGGCATCCCATGGTTGGGCCCATTGCGGGTCGAACCACCCGTCGAGAACGGCTATCAGGTCGGCGAGCCGCGTCACGTCCGCGAACCTACCGCGCTCGGTGAACCCCACGCGGCTCTGGATGCGCGACAATGGTGGGGCAGTCGATGCTTGGAGGCGTTGCGATGTTGCTCTTCGACGGGGTACTGGGCCTGTTCTTCCTGGCGCTATGGATTTTCTGCATCATCGACGTGATCACCACGCCCGAGGACAAGGTCCGCAACCTGCCCAAGATCGCGTGGCTGCTTATCGTGATCCTGCTCGTCGACATCGGATCCATCGCCTGGCTGGTTGCCGGGCGGGTTTGGAACGGCGAGCCCCGTCGGCCCCTTGCCGGCACCCCAGCGCGGCCGGCCAAGCGCTCCCTCGCGAGAAACCCCGACGACGACGACGAGTTCCTGGCCTCGCTGCGATCCCGGGCAGAGGAGCAGCGCCGCCGCGCCCGCGAGGCACAGGGCAAGGAGGAGCCCGACCCGACCGACGAGGGTTGACCCTCACCGGCCTGCCACGACGCAGACCGAGCCAGGTCAGCTCGGCGTTCGGAACACGCGCTCGAGGTCTACCCCGGGGTCGGCGAGCAGCAGTACCTCGTCGCCGGCCCGCAGCAGCGTCTTTCCCCGTACCTGCACGAGCGCGCCGTCGCGGCTGACCATGCTGATCCAGGCAGATTCCCCGACGGCCAGGCCGCCGATGGAACACCCGTCGGCGGCCGAGCCGGCAGCCACGTAGTACCGGCGCAGACCCTCCGGCTCGTCGCGAAAGCGCATGCCCAGGGCCCACGGCTCAGGCTCGACGACACGCATCGGCACCCTCAGCAACCGCGCGAAGGTCGGCACCAGGCCGCCCTGGACGACGACGGATACCAGCACGACGATGAAGACGATGCCGTAGATGCGTGCGGAGTCCCGCACGCCGGCGGTGAGCACGAACGTGCCCAGCACGAGCGGCACCGCGCCCTTGAGCCCGGCCCAGAGTACGAAGGCCCGCTCGCCGCGACGCAGCCTGATCGGCGCGATCACCAGCCCGACCAGCACGGGGCGCACCAGCAGGATGAGAAGGGCTGCCAGAGCCAGACCGGTCCAGAGCTGGCCGTCGTCGAGAAGGTGCCGGAGCGAGACGCTCAGGCCGAGCACGGTAAACACCAGGATCTCGGCGACGCTGCTCAGGCCGGACGCGAAGTGCTCGATCTCGCGCTTGTAGGGAGCGCGGGCGTCGCCGACGATGATCCCGGCGAGGAACACCGCAAGGAATCCCGAACCATGTGCCACGGCCGTCACGCCATAGATGAGGCAGGCGAAGGCGATCGTCTGCACGGGATACAGCGCCGCGTTGGGCAGCGGCACCCGCCGCATCAGCACGAGCAACAGATATCCGCCAAGGGCGCCGAGCGCGATACCGACGACCATCTGCAGGACGAAGTACGCGACGCCCCCGGCAAGGGCGTGGCCGCCGGCCCCCGTGGCGCCGAGCAGGCTCGCCATGAGGGCGATCGCCACCGGGTCGTTGGCGCCGGACTCGCCCTCCACGATCGTGCCGGTCCGCCCCGCTATCTCCCGGCGACCGAGGACGGAGAACACGACGGCCGGGTCGGTCGGGGCCAGCGCCGTACCCAGCAGCAGTGCCGAACGCCAGCCGAACCCGAACAGCAGATGGGCCAGCACGGCCATCCCGGCCGCGGTCGCCGCCGTGCCGGCCACGCCGATCCAGACCACCGCACCGGCCGTCGATCGCAACCGCGACCAGCCAATGTGCATTCCACCGTCGAAGAGGATGACGACAAGGGCGATCGTCACCAGGCGCTGATCCACTCTGATCGGTAGGTGGCCCAGCTTCGGGTAGATCCCGAACGCGACGGCCGCGGCGATCAGGAAGAACGCCGGTGCCGGCACCCGCACCCTCTCGCTCAGCCGGTTCGACAGCACCGCGAGCACGGCGGCGAACGCGACCACAGCCACTGCAAGGCCGAACGGGATGACGTCATCCATCAGCACGGCCGTTGCGGTGACGATGCCGGAACTGACGCATGGGTACCTCCTGCGGGGTCTGCGGACACACTCGCCGACCAGACTTCCCGGCACACCGCGAGGCAATCTACCCGCCGCGGTCCGGCCCCTCGCTGTCGGCGGTCAAGTCCGCGACATCCGCGAATTGGTGCTCGTGCCGGTGATGGTCGTTGCGCGAGGTGACCCGGAGCGACCCAGGCCCAGCGGCGCGGTGATTGACTTGCTCTCGGCCGGTGCAAGGAGGATGGTGGAGGACGGCGCTCCCGCCTTCCTCCCCCCAGGTGGCGCTGAGTGCCGGATAGCGCCCGGCCGGCTTCGGCGAGCAGGCTGACCGGGCCGTCTAAGTAGTCACAGCCACCTCGATCGGGGCGTTCGGCGCCCGCGAAACTGTGCTCGCCCAGCGCGGGCAGCTCTAAGCGGGGGTGGTGGTCGCGACCCCGCTGGTCGTCGCCGCGGCGGTTTCGCTGGCGGTCACCACGTACCGGTACTGGTAGTCAGTCACCGAGACGAAGCCGACCGTGAACACGCCGGACCCGTCGGTGACGCGGGACAGCATCGTCTGCCACGAGCCGCCCAGGTTGCGTTGCAGGTAGATGGTCCGGCCGGCACTGCGGATGATGCCGGTGGCACTGCCCTGCTTGACCAAGCCGTTTATGGACACGGCCGAGGTATGACGCGAGGCAGCGATATACGCGTAGGACGCGTACTTGAATATCGGGGGGGAAGCCACCCCGCTGGTGGTCCCCCAGGCGCTGCCGCTGGCACTCACCACGAAGCGGTACTGGTAGGTCGGCACGCAGATGAATCCGACCGTGAACACGCCGTCCCAATCTGTGACGCGGGACAGTACCGTCTGCCACACGCCGTCGAGGTTGCGTTGCAGGTAGACGGTCCGCAGGGGGCTCCGGATGAGGCCCTTGGCACTGCCCTGTTTCACCAGGCCGTTGACGTAAACGGCGGCGCCCTGACGCGACGCGGCGATGTACGCATAGGACAGGTACTTGCCGTTGACCAGGGGTGAGCCGGTCAGCGGAGCAAAGTCGGCGAGCGTGCCGTTGAAGACGTCGGCATCCACGTCCCCGACGATTCCGGGGACGGAGGCCGTCGACGTGTACTGCCAGAACGTCCAGTCGGCCCAGCCCGTTGGTAGCGGGGTGGGCGAGCCGTTGTAGTGGGCGGTTATCAGCGGCGAGGCCGCGAACGTCGCGTTACTAGCCGTGCACGGATCCCACCAGTAGCTGTTGGTGTAGATC
>JBHEMN010000022.1:0-9744 GCA_046262575.1 Jatrophihabitantaceae bacterium | reverse complement strand
CCGCCGCAACAGCGCGGCATCGGTGCCCGCGCGCCGCTTGGCGCGGCGCGTCCCCGTGTCAAGGCGGGCGACCATCTTGGCCACCCACTTGGCCTCCTCGGCTCGGCTGAACCGGGCCGGGATCAGCACGACGATGCGCTGCCCCTCGCGGTAAGCCGAAACCGTGCGGCGACGACGAACACTGCGTCTCACTTCGACCGTGAGCTCGGCACCGACCGGCATAGCCCTACGCTAACGCCCGCACCCGACACCCGCCGTCATCCACAGTCGATACCCGATTTCCACAGGGCTGGCCGGGCTATTCGGACACCGTCCACATGGTTATCCACAGGTGTGGACATCCACGTAAAGCTGAGCTTGAAGGTTCTGCACATATCAGGACATGTCCCACCAACGCCTGTGGATAAGTGCCAGGCCAGCAGCGGGTCGTGTCACCGTGAGTCCATGGCCCGCACCAGTGCCCTCGACGTGATGCTGAACCCTGCCGTGCGAGTCCTCTGGCGCTCGGAAGCCATCGTCCAACTCGAACTGGGCAGCCGCGCTGTGCTCGTCGAGGGGGCCGACTCGGCGATGGTGCGCCGCCTCGTCAGCGCACGCGGATCCGCGGCGAGTCCTGCGCCGGACGACGGCGAGGACGCCATTCGGAACTGCCTGAGCACCCTGAGCGAAGCCGGCTACATCTGGCCACGCGTGGATCGCGGCAGCGACACGGACACTGAGACAGACACTGAGACGGACGCCCGGCTCGCTGGGCCGCAGCCGAGGCTGGCGGCCGACCTGACCGCTCTCACCGCGAGGCACGGCCAGGGCGCCGCCGAATTGCTCAACGCCCGTAGGCATTGCGCCGTCGCGGTGCATGGCGACGGCCGGGTGGCAGCGCACGTCGCCGCACTGCTCGCGGCGGCCGGCGTGGGGCGCGTTCATCTCGTCGATGCCGACGACGTGCGGCTCCATCAGGCGATGCCGGGCGGGGTCGGACCTGCCGACGAGGGCCGGCGCTTTGTCGCCGCGGCCAGTGCCGCAGTCCTACGAGCCGCTCCCGACACCGACACGACCCCGCTGCCGATGGGTGAGCGCCCCGACCTGGTCGTGCTTGCCCTCGACGCGCCCGTCGACGGCGACCGCCGTGACGCGCTGCACGCCCGTGGCTGGGCTCACCTGGCAGTCCGCCTGGGCGCGGATCACGGCGTGGTCGGGCCGCTGGTCATTCCCGGCATCACCAGCTGCCTGAGCTGCGCCGACCTGCACCGGCGCGATCGAGACCCGGCCTGGGGTGTGCTCGCGGTCCAGCTCACGGTCCCACGGCGACATGGCGGGGGCTCCGACGTCGCCCTGGCCACCGTCGTCTCCGGCATCACGGCACTGCAGGCGCTGGCCTACCTCGACGGCGATGAGCCCGCAGCCATCGACGGCACCCTGGAGCTGCACCTGCCGGACTGGCGGATCCGCCGTCGGAGCTGGCCGGCCCACGCAGATTGCGACTGCGCACGGGCTCCTGCGGCACAATGACCGAGTGAGCGATATCCCGCAGCGGCGTGCGGCGCGAACTGCCAAGCTCGCCTCCCTACCACTGGGGGTGGCGGGCCGAGCCACGGTCGGGCTGGGCAAGCGGATCAGCGGCAAGTCCGCGAGCGCCGTCAGCGCGGAGTTGCAGGCCCGCACCGCGCAACAGCTGTTCAGCGTGCTGGGTGAGCTCAAAGGCGGCGCGATGAAGCTGGGGCAGGCGCTCTCGGTCTTCGAGGCGGCCCTGCCGGAGGACACGGCCGCGCCCTACCGCGAGGCACTCACCCGGTTGCAGGAAGCCGCTCCGCCAATGCCGACGGCGACGGTTCACCGGGTGCTGGATGAGCAGTTCGGCCGGCGCTGGCCGGATCGGTTCCAAGCCTTCGACGATCACCCCGCTGCGGCCGCAAGCATCGGCCAGGTGCATCGCGCGGTGTGGGCGGACGGGCGCGACGTGGCGGTCAAGCTTCAGTACCCCGGCGCCGGGCCGGCCCTGTTGGCCGACTTCACCCAGCTGTCCCGGATGGCATGGTTGTTTGCGCGAATGTCACCCGGCCTGGAGGTCAAACCCCTGCTGGCCGAGCTCAAGGAGCGGGTGCTGGAGGAGCTCGACTACGCCCTCGAGGCCGCCGCCCAGCGCGGGTTCGCCGCCGCATTCGCCGACGATCCACACATCGCCATCCCCCGCGTGGTCGCGAGCGCACCTAAGGTGATCGTCACGGAGTGGCTCGATGGCACTCCGCTGTCGCGCATCATCGCCAGCGGCACCCCCGCGCAACGCGACCAGGCCGGTTCGCTGCTCGCCCTGCTGCACTATTCGGCGCCGGCTCGGGCCAAGCTCCTGCACGGCGATCCGCACCCGGGCAACTTTCGGATGCTGGCCGACGGGCGGCTTGGCGTCGTCGACTTCGGCGCCGTCGCGCGGCTGCCCAACGGTTTTCCCGAGCCCCTGGGCAGGTTGATCCGGCTAGCTCTGGACGATGACGCAGAGGGGGTCATGCGTGAGATGCGGGCTCAGGGCTTCCTGCGCGACGGCGTCGCAGTCAATGCGCAGCAGGTCATGGATTACCTCAGCCCGATAGTCGCCCCACTGATCACGCCGACGTTCACATTCACCCGCCGGTGGATGCGCCAGCAGGCCAACCGGCTCGCTGATCCGCGCAGCGAGGACGCCCGCGTCGGACGCCAGTTCAACCTGCCGCCCTCGTACCTGCTCATCCATCGGGTCACGCTCGGCTCCATCGGTGTGCTCTGCCAGCTCGGCGCCACTGCGCCCTACCGCGCACTGGCCGAGCAGTGGCAGCCCGGGTTCGCCAGGCCCGCATGAACACCGCGCCGGCCCCCGAGAGCGTCTTCACCTACGGTGCTCCGGCCCTGAAGTTCGGTGACGGCGCCTCCGACGAGATCGGCTACGACCTTGCGCAGTTGGGGGCCCGCCGAGCGCTCGTCATCACCGATGCCGGGGTCGCCGCCACCGGTGTCCCCGACCGCGTCGCGGCGCAGATGGCGAACTTCGGAGTCCATGCGGCAGTGTTCGCCGGCGTTCGCATCGAGCCGACCGACGCAAGCATGCAGAGCGCGATCGACTGGGCCCGGGCGAACGGGCCATGGGACGCATTCGTCGCGGTCGGTGGGGGATCCAGCATCGACACCGCCAAAGCCGTCAACCTGTTGCTGACCAACGCCGGCGAGCTGATCGACTACGTCAACGCACCGGTCGGTGGCGGCCGGGCGCCGGCGAATCCACTGCACCCGTTGGTCGCCGTACCGACGACGACCGGCACCGGTGCCGAGAGCACGACGATCTGCGTGCTGGATGTGCTGGCGCAGCGGGTGAAATCCGGCATCAGCCATGCCCGCCTGCGGCCGACGCTGGCCGTCGTCGATCCGGCATTGACCCTCACCCAGCCCGCCGGCGTCACCGCCTCGGCCGGAATGGACATCCTGTGCCACGCGCTGGAAAGCTACACCGCGCGCGCCTACAGCGCCGTCGCGCGCAAGGAGCCGGCGCAGCGGGTGCCTTACTGCGGTGCGAATCCGATCTCGGACATGTGGTCGGAGCACGCGCTTTCCCTGCTGGCGTCAAGCTTCCGGCGGGCCGTGTCCCACGGCGACGACCGTGCCGCCCGCGGCTCGATGGCCCTGGCGGCCACTTTTGCCGGCCTGGGTTTCGGCAATGCCGGCGTGCACATCCCGCACGCCAACGGCTACCCGATCGCCGGCCAGGTTCACGACTTCCAGCCCGCCGGCTACCCCGCCGGCGAGGCGTTGGTGCCGCACGGCATGGCCGTATCGCTCACCGCACCGGAGTCCTTCCGGTTCACCTTCGAGGCCGCGCCGGACCGGCACGTGCGTGCAGCGCGACTCCTCGACCCGTCTGCCGACATGCCCTCCGACCCCGCTGCGTTGTTGCCGGGGGTGCTGACCCGGCTGATGCGCGACATCGGCATCCCCGGCGGCATCGCAGCGGTCGGGTTCGTCGCGGCGGACGTTCCTGAGCTCGTCGAGGGCGCATTGAAGCAGCAGCGGCTATTGGCCACGGCGCCGCGGTCGGTGACCGGGGAGGACCTGGCCGGGATCTTCGAACGCTCGATGTCGTTGTGGTGAGCCGACGCTGAACTACCTGCCAAGGCCCGCAAGTGGTGTCCTATGGACGGGTGGGCACCAGCGCGTTAAATGGGCAGGTGCAGGAGACGTGCTCGATCTGCGGCCGGATCGCCGATGCCGAAGAGGATGGCGATCCCCCGCTGGCCTGGTGCGCCGACGTGATCGAGACGCGCGATGGACACCGCACCCGCTGGGTTTGCGTTCAATGCACCCGCCGCTACGTCCGCTCCATCGAAGCCAAACTCGATCAGCAGTGGTGGTGACGACCGGCGGCCGCCGGATCAGGTGATCCGGCGGCCGTCAGTCCTGGCCGGGCGCTGCGGTTAGCACCGTCCCCCGCTGGCCTAGACGGCCCGGAGGGTATGGCGCCGCTCGGCAGCGCGGGCCCGGCTGCCGGCGGCGCGAGCCCACAGCTCCAGACGATGCCAGCGATTGGCCGCGGCCAGCTCTCTGACGACGCGCCGGTGTTGCGTTTCTTGAGGGTTCGCCCGCATTCGCTCTCGCGCGAGCGCCTCTTGCATGGTGTACATCTCGGTGCTCCTCGTAGTGGTAGTCGTGCTGGTAATCAATCGGTTCGTCACAGACGGCACGGACGGGACGGCGACTCGCACTGGGCCAACGCTCCGTGCATCAGGTCGGCGGGTGCCGATCGTGCGGGTGCTCCTCATGCCGCCACCTCGTTGCGGTCGTCCTTGCGCGGACGGCCGCGGGGCCGCTTGCGGGCGACGATCGCGCCACGCTCGAAGATCTCGCCGCCCCAGACACCCCACGGTTCCCGGCGCTCGAGGGCGCCGGTGAGGCATGCGAGTCGAGCCGGGCAGTCCAGGCACAGTGCCTTGGCCTGCTCCAGGTCGGCAGGCGTCTCGGCAAACCACAGGTCGGGGTCCTGCACCCGGCAGGGCACATCGTCCGGACACTCCTTGGCGAGCGGGTCGAGCCCGATCGGGTCACTGTCGAGATCCTCGGGGGCGAGGCTGGTCAACACGTCGGGTCACCTCCTTGCGTTGCATCGAAATCTGGTTGGACAACAGAAAAGCCGCGGTTCCCATGTGGGGAGCCGCGGCCTCGTGGAGCCTGTCGCTGATCGATGATCAGCGGGGCACCCCTCGAGGTGGGCGGTCCTGCATGGTCTTGACGCGGGCATCGGCACCGACCGTCGCGGTCGAGTTGATGCCCATGAGCGTCGTGTCGTAGGAGCCCCCGAACGGCAGCACGAACGGCGCCTTGCTGGGCAAGCGCAGGGTGGCCACCGTCGGGTGCGAAGTCATCAGCACTGGGGCCACCGCCCTTCCTTGGTCAAGCGCGACAAGATGATCAGCGCGCGGGATTCTCTTGCAGGCTAACGAAGCCTAGGACAAACCTGCAAGCCATTAATGCGTGCCGCCACAGTGACCCGTGCGCCCCACCGCGTAAAACTTGGCACAGGCAGAAGGACGGCTTCTGCGGGAGGGGAGAGCCCGTGAGCGCGACGCAGCCCGCCTCCAGCGCGATGCCTGACCGGGCAGGCCCGCCCAGTGCGGCACTCGCGACCGTGCTAGCGGTGCTCTTCCTGACGTTCCTGGACACGACGATAGTCAGTGTCACGCTCGGCAGCATCCAGTCCGAACTGAGCACGGGCGTGATCTCGCTGCAATGGGTCGTCAATGCCTACGCGCTGGTGTTCGCGAGCCTGATGCTCATCGCCGGCTCGCTGAGCGATCGACTGGGCCGCAAGTGGGTGATGCTGATCGGCATCGGCGTCTTCTGCGCCGGTTCGGTGCTGTGCGCCCTGGCCCCTGACGTCGGGACCCTGATTGCGGGCCGGGCAGTGATGGGAGTCGGCGCGGCCGCGTCCGAACCGGGGACGCTGTCGGTGATCCGACACCTGTACCCCGACCGCGCGCTTCGGGCGCGGGCGTTGGGTGCCTGGGCTGCGGTTTCTGGGTTGGCCTTGGCCCTCGGGCCGGTGATCGGCGGCGTGTTGGTCGGTGCCGGCGACTGGCGCACGGTGTTCTGGTTCAACCTCGCGCTCGGGGCCGGACTGCTGGTCGCGACCGCCGTGTTCGTCCCCAACAGCGCCGACCCGCAGCCGGGGCGCCTCGATGTCGTCGGGTTCGTGCTCGGCACGGCCGCGCTGGGCTGCCCCATCTTCGCGGGCATCTCCGGCGAACGGGCGGGTTACTCCGCACCGTGGATCGTCGTTCTGTTCGTGATCGGCGGCGCGGCGCTCATCGGTTTCCTCATCGTCGAGGTCCGTGCGCGCAATCCGATGCTCGACCTGCGCTACCTGAGGAATCCGATCGTCAGCAGCGCGCTCTTCGTGGCCTTCGCGGTGTACTTCGGGGTCTTCTCGATCTTCTTCTTCACGGCGTTGTACCTGGACGTGGCCGTGGGCTACTCGGGATGGCGACTTGCGGGAGCCTTCTCGCCGATGGCCGCGGCCATCGTGCTCGGTTCGCTGCTGACCGGCTTCTGGGTCGCAAGGGCGGGCTCGCGGGTACCGATGATCGTCGGTTGTCTCGTCGCAACGACGGGCATCGGGCTGACCCGGCACTACCTCACCGCGCAGCCCTCGTTCACCCCGCTGGCCATCGTGCTGGCCGTGGCCGGGCTGGGATTCGGCATCGCGGTGGTACCACTGACCTCAGCGGTGCTGAGCCATGTGCCTGCCGCGCACTCGGGGATGGCTGCGTCGGCGACGAACACAAGCCGCCAGATCGGTGCGGTGGTCGGCGTAGTAGCCCTCGGCGCGCTGGTCAACTCGCATCTCACCGGCGACCTCGCCGGTCGGCTGCGCGACCTCGGAATCACCGGCTCGCTCCAATCGCTGATCATCGACGCCATTGAGACGGGCGGCGGCCGAACCCGTGGCGGCATCGACATAGCTCACCCGCCCCCGCTCTTCGAGCCGATCGTGGATGCCGCAACCGGCGCATTCCGAGCCGGCGTGCACCAGGCGTTATTAGCCTCAGCGGTGCTGATCCTGGTGGCCGCCGCGGCTACCGCGCTCGTGCCTGCACGATCCGAGCGAGCGAGTGAGTTCGACAACTAGGCGATCACCACGGGGGCAACCGTCTGCGGGTCGGCGCCACCGAGGACGGCCAGCAGCGGCTCGGCGTAACGCTCGAGCTTCATCGGGCCGACGCCGGAGATGCGGGCCAAGGCCGCCATCGATCCAGGCCGGGCGTCGGCGATCGCCACGAGGGTGGCATCGCTGAACACGATGTAAGGCGGTGCCCCCTGCGCATCGGCCTGCGCCTTGCGCCACGCCCGTAGCCGACCGAACAGTTCGGCGTCGGCGGCCTCGGGCGCCGGTCCTCTCGCCTTCGCCGCCTTGGGCGCGGCGACGCTGGCCACGTGGGGACGCAGGCCGTGGAGGAATCGGCTGGGCCGCCGGCCGCGGCGCTGCCCGGGGCTGCGCGCGAGCGCCCAGGAAAGCGCCAGCCGCTCGCGTGCGCGGGTGATGCCGACGTAGAGCAGGCGACGTTCCTCGGCGATCTGCGCGTCGGTGCTCGCGTGCTGGATGGGCACGGTGGTGTCGGTGAGGCCGACGAGGAAGACCACGTCCCACTCCAGGCCCTTGGCCGAGTGCAGGGAGGCCAGCGTTACGCCCTGCACTGTGGGGGCGTGCTGGGCACGGGCGCGGGCGTCGAGTTCTGCGACCAGTTCGGGCAGTTGCGCCTCGGGCATCGTCGCGATGAGATCGTCGGCGAGGGTCACCAGCGCACCGAGGGACTCCCAGCGTTCGCGCGCGGTCCCCCCGGGCGGCGGGTGTTCGGAATGCCAGTTCAGGCTCGACAGCACCGAGCGCACGGCACCGGGCAGCTCGTCGCCGTCCGGCCCGGCCCGGGCCGCGCCGCGCAGCAGCAGCCGGGCCTCGCGGATCTCCGGGCGGTCGAAGAACCGCTCGCCGCCACGCAGGACGTAGGCCACGTCGGCTTTGGCCAACGCCTGCTCATAGACCTCCGATTGGGCGTTGATGCGGAACAGCACCGCGATCTCGGCGGCCGGGGTGCCGGCCTCGATCAGCACGCGGCACTGGGCGGCGACCGAGACCGCCTCGGCCGGTTCGTCCTCATGCTCGGCGAATGTCGGCGCCGGCCCGTCGGCACGCTGGCCGATGAGCGTCAGTTTTGCGCCGTCGGCGGTGCCCCGCACCAGCTTGTTGGCGAGCTCGACCACCTGCGGGGTGGACCGGTAATCGCGTTCGAGACGCACCACGAGAGCCTCGGGGTAGCGCCGGCGAAAGCCGAGCAGGTGCTCGGGTGTGGCGCCGGCGAAGGAGTAGATCGTCTGGTTGGCGTCACCCACGACGCACAGATCCTGGCGCCCACCCAGCCAGGCATCGAGCATGCGCTGCTGCAGCGGCGAGACGTCCTGGTACTCGTCGACGACGAAGTGCCGGTAGCGCGAGCGTATTTCCTCGGCAACATCGCGATACTCCTCGATCGCAGCGGACATGACGAGGAGCAGGTCGGAGAAGTCGAGTTGCCCGGCTCGGCGCTTGGCTTGCTCGTACTCGGCGTAGACCTTCGCGATCGTGTCGGGCGTCGTCGAGGTCTCGCGCCCGGCCGCGCGGGCGCGGGTGGGGTAGTCCTCCGGCGTAACCAGGACCGCTTTGGCCCAGTCGATCTCGGCGGCGAGGTCGCGCAGTTCGGCGGCGTCCGTGCGCAGCCTCAGCCGTGCGGCCGCGTTGCCGACCAGCCGCAGCGGACGATCAACGACCTCGGGCACGGAACCACCGAGCACCCGCGGGGCGAAGTAGGTCAGCTGCCGCAGCGCGGCAGCGTGGAACGTGCGAGCCTGCACGCCGTGCGCCCCCAGCTTGCGCAACCGCGTGCGCAGCTCGCCCGCGGCACGCGCCGTGAAGGTAACGGCCAGTAGCTGGCTGGGCGGCACGGCTCCAGACCGCACGGCGTAGGCGATGCGATGGGTGATGGCGCGCGTCTTTCCGGTGCCGGCGCCGGCCAGGATGCACACCGGTCCACGGACGGCGACAGCGGCCGCGCGTTGTTCCGGGTCGAGGCCGGCCAGCACCGCTTCTGCCGGATCCGCCTCGCGTTCGCTCACCCTGCGATCGTGCCAGCGAGCTGCGACGGTCCACGTCGCCGGGTGGCCAGAATCCGGACATGCCGAGATCGCCTGCGATGTTTCTGCCAGACCGACACGCGAGCGCCGCACCCGCCGACGTCGTCATCGGTACGCAGGACCGGCGCCGTCCCCCTGTTCGAGGCCCGGCCCGTCAGCTCACGGTCAGCCGCGTCAGTAGCTTCCGGTCCAGGCCAGCCGCCACGTGTTCGGGCCGATGAAGCCGTTGGGCGCCAGCCCGTTCAGGCTCTGCAGCCGCTTCACCACGGCCAGGGTGTGCGGGCCGAACTCGCCGGTGCCGACCGGGAAGAAACCGCGGGCGTGCATCTGGTCCTGGAACCGTTTGATCGACGCGCTGTGCTCACCGAGCTGGAACCATCGCGGGCCGGGGAACGCCGGTATCGAGGTGGCAGCGGTCGAGTACTTCCCGGTCCAGGCCAACCGCCACGTGTTCGGGCCGATGAAGCCGTTGGGCGCCAGCCCGTTCAGGCTCTGCAGCCGCTTCACCACGGCCAGGGTGTGCGGGCCGAACTCGCCGGTGCCGACCGGGAAGAAACCGCGGGCGTG
>JBHEMN010000021.1:0-6116 GCA_046262575.1 Jatrophihabitantaceae bacterium | reverse complement strand
GGCTGCCTCGGCCGGCCCTGGCTGTTCGCCGATCTCGCCGCCGCCTTCGACGGGCGGGCCGAGCGGGCCCGGCCCGATCTGGCTACCGTCGCACGCGCCATCCGCCGGCACGCGCAGCTGCTGGCCGCGTGGATGGGCGAGCGGCGAGGTGTCACCGACCTGCGCAAGCATGTCGCGTGGTACCTCAAGGGATTTGCTGTCGGCGGCGACCTGCGCGCCGCGCTGGCCACGGCGTCGAGTCTGGCCGAGCTGGACGATCTGCTCGGCACCCTCGACTTGGACCAACCGTTTCCGGTCGAGGTCGTGGGCCGTCCCCGCGGGCGCACCAGCGGGCCTCGGGCCGTGGCCCTTCCCCAGGGTTGGCTGACCGACGCCGAGTCGCGGGCGGTCCCGGCCGGTGCCGAGCTTGCTCACAGCGGGGGTTGAGCGGTCCGACACTAAGCTGCCGGTAGAGCGACACCGTGATACCGGACGGAGCAAATCCATGCCCAAGTACGTCTACGACTTCGGCGAGGGCAACAAGGACCTGAAGGATCTTCTCGGCGGCAAGGGCGCGAACCTCGCCGAAATGACGAACCTGGGACTTCCGGTACCGCCGGGATTCACGATCACCACCGAGGCGTGCCAGGCCTACCTGCAGAGCGGGCGTCAGCCCCCGGAAATGGCAGCCGAGGTCTCCGAGCACCTGGACGCGCTCGAGGCGACCATGGGAAAGAAACTCGGCCAGTCCGATGACCCGCTGCTCGTCTCCGTCCGTTCCGGTGCCAAATTCTCGATGCCCGGAATGATGGAGACGGTGCTCAACATCGGCCTGAACGACCAGTCGGTTCGGGGTCTGGCGGCGCAGGCGGGCAACGAGCGCTTCGCCTTCGACTCCTACCGGCGCCTCATCCAGATGTTCGGTAAGACCGTGCTGGGTATCGCCGGTGAGAACTTCGAGCAGGCGCTGGAGGCAGCCAAACACGCCAAGGACACCAACGACGACCTGGACCTCGACGCCGACGACATGCGACAGCTCGTCGAGACCTACAAAAAGGTCGTCGTCGAGCACGCCGGACGGGCGTTCCCGCAGGAGCCCCGCGAGCAGATGGACCTCGCGGTGCGCGCGGTCTTCGACTCGTGGAACACCGAACGTGCGGTCATCTACCGCCGTCAGGAACGCATCTCGGGCGATCTCGGTACCGCCGTCAGCGTCGTGGCCATGGTGTTCGGAAACCTCGACATGGAATCCGGCACGGGTGTCGCGTTCACCCGGGACCCCGCGTCCGGGGCCCAGGGCATCTATGGGGATTACCTGCAGAACGCTCAGGGCGAGGACGTCGTCGCCGGCATCCGCAACACCTTGCCGCTGCCTGATCTGGAGACGCTGGACAAGAAGTCCTACGCAGAGCTGCTGGCGAACATGCAGACGCTCGAGGAGCATTACCGCGACCTGTGCGACATCGAATTCACGATCGAGCGCGGGAAGCTGTGGATGCTGCAGACCCGGGTCGGCAAACGCACCGCGGCTGCCGCGTTCCGGATCGCGACGCAGCTGGTCGACCAAGGGCTCATCACCATGGATGAGGCGGTCTCGCGCGTCACCGGTGCGCAGCTCGCGCAGCTGATGTTTCCGCGCTTCGACGAGTCGGCGCAGCGCAAGAAGATCGCCCAAGGCATGGGCGCCTCCCCGGGGGCAGCGGTGGGCAAGGCGGTGTTCGACTCCTACACCGCGATCAAGTGGTCGCGCTCGGGTGAGGACGTCATCCTGGTGCGCCGCGAAACCAACCCCGACGACCTCGAGGGCATGATCGCCGCGCGGGGGATCCTCACCTCACGCGGTGGCAAGACCTCGCACGCGGCGGTTGTCGCGCGGGGCATGGGCAAGACGTGCGTCTGCGGGGTCGAGTCGATCAACGTCGACACCAAGAAACGCGTCATGAAGGCCCCGCACGGCATCGAGATCCACGAGGGCGACGTCCTGTCCATCGACGGCACAAGTGGCGAGGTGTTTTTGGGCGAGGTCGCCGTCGTCCCCTCACCCGTCGTGCGCTACTTCGAGGGCGAGCTGGATCCAGAGGACGCTGCCGCTGGCGACTTGGTGCAGGCCGTCGACCGGATGATGCGCCACGCCGATGGCGTGCGGCGGATGGCGGTGCGCGCCAACGCCGACACCCCCGAGGACGCTGCCCGCGCCCGACGCTTCGGTGCGCAGGGGATCGGGCTGTGCCGCACCGAGCACATGTTCCTCGGCGAGCGGCGGGCACTGGTGGAGGCCCTGATCTTGGCCGACACGGATGAGGAACAGCAGCGCGAGCTCACCGAGCTGCTGCCGCTGCAGCGCGAGGACTTCATCGGCATCCTCGAGGCGATGGACGGGTTACCGGTCACCATCCGGCTGCTGGACCCGCCTCTGCATGAGTTCCTGCCCGACATCACCGAACTGTCCGTGCGGGTCGCGGTGGCCGAGGCGCGCGGGGAGAAGCGCGAGGGCGATCTGCGCATGCTGCAGGCGGTACACAAGCTGCACGAGCAGAACCCGATGCTCGGCCTGCGCGGCGTGCGCCTCGGCGTCGTCATCCCCGGGCTGTTCGAGATGCAGTCCCGCGCGATTCTCGAAGCCGCGGCCGAGCGGATCCGGGCCGGCGGGGTGCCGCGGGTGGAGATCATGGTGCCTCTGGTTGCCAACGTCCAGGAGTTCGAGACCGTCAAGCAAGCGATCATCCAGGTGGCGCGCGACGTGCGCGGCGAAACCGGAGTGCATCTGGAGTTCCTGGTCGGCACCATGATCGAGTTGCCGCGGGCGGCGCTCACCGCGGGCCAGATCGCCGAGGCCGCGGAGTTCTTCTCCTTCGGCACGAACGACCTCACCCAGACCACGTGGGGTTTCTCGCGCGACGACGTCGAGGCCGCCTTCTTCTCGGCCTATCTCGAGAAGGGCATCTTCGGGGTCAGCCCGTTCGAGTCGATCGATCGGGAAGGCGTCGGCGAGCTGATCCGGATCGCCGTCGAACGCGGCCGCGCCGAGCGTCCCGGACTGAAGCTCGGAATCTGCGGTGAGCACGGCGGTGACCCAGACTCCGTCCACTTCTTCGAAGAAGCCGGCCTGGACTACGTGTCCTGCTCACCGTTCCGGGTGCCGGTCGCGCGCCTGGAGGCCGGTCGATCCGTCACCGAGGACTGACCCGCGCTCGGGTCGCAACCCGCTGCGGGCCACGCGGTACCGTCGAGAGGTGTTCTGGCGCCGACCCCGAGCCGTGACGCGCGACACGCTCGCCTCCCGACGGCGTGACCCCGACGGCGGCACTGCGATCCTGCCGAGCCTGGCTCTGGTGCAGCAGATTCTCGACGAGTTCGGTCTGAAGCACTCGGTCGACGATGACGGCGACCTCACCGTTCGCTGGGAGAAGTGCAGCGTGTTCTTCTTCTTCTACGGCGAGCGGCGCGAGGTGTTGCAGGCGCGGCTGTACCTGAACAGACGTTTCTCGGTCGAAAATCGCGGTGCGCTCACCCTGCTGCTCGACGAATGGAACCGCACCAAGCTGTTCCCCAAGACGTACACCGTGCTTCCAGACGACGGCATGGTCGGCATCTGCGCCGAGCAGTGTTACGACTTCGAGGCAGGCGTCACCCGCACGCAGCTGAAGTATGCGATCGGGATGTGGGTCGACACATTGTTGCGTTTCACCGACTGGGTCGACGAGCAGGTCTAGGCCGCTGCCGTGGAAAGGCCCTGAGTGCCCGAGTACGACGTGGCTGCCCGCGAGCGCCGGGTGGGCGAGCCGGCCAAACGCGCGGGTGCCGCCTTGAGCGGAGCCAGCCGTGGGGAGTTCCAGCGCGACCGGGCGCGGGTGCTGCACTCGTACGCCTTTCGACGGCTGGCCGACAAGACCCAGGTGGTCGTCCCCGGCGAGGATGACTTCCCCCGCACCCGGTTGACGCATTCGCTGGAGGTGGCCCAGATAGGCCGTGAGGTCGGCGCGGCGCTGGGTTGCGATCCCGACGTCGTCGACGCCGCCGGGCTGGCCCACGACATCGGGCATCCACCGTTCGGGCACAACGGCGAGGACGCGCTGGACTCCGTGGCGACCGGTTGTGGGGGATTCGAGGGCAATGCGCAGACCCTGCGGATCCTCACCCGCCTGGAAGCGAAGGTGATGTGGCCTTCGGGCGAGCCGGCTGGGCTCAACCTGACCCGTGCCGTTCTCGACGCCGCTTGCAAGTACCCGTGGCCGCGCCGCGAGGGAATGCGCAAGTTCGGGGTGTACGACGCGGACCTGGCTGCTTTCGAGTGGTTGCGCGCCGGCGCCCCGCAGGGTCGGCGCTGCCTCGAGGCGCAGGTGATGGACTGGGCCGACGACGTGGCCTATTCGGTGCACGACGTCGAGGACGGCGTGCACGCCGGCCTGATCCGCCTGACACACCTGGACGAGAACGCCCGGGGCGCGCTGTGCGCGGTGGCTGCGTCGCTGTACTCGCGGCATTCGGCCGACGAGCTGGCGCCGGTGCTGGACGAGTTGCTCGATCTGCCGACGTTGCGGGATCTGGCTGGTTATGACGGCTCCTACCTTGCGCAGGCGGCAGCCAAGCGGGCCACCAGCGAATTGACCGGACGATTCGCGGGCGCCGCCGTCCAGGCCACGCGGGCTGCCTACGGCGCCGGGCCATTCACGCGCTATGCCGCTGAACTGGTGGTGCCCGCCGCGATCGTCGCCGAATGCGCGTTGTTGAAGGCCCTGGCGGCCCACTACGTCATGCGCCAGCCGGGATCAGTGGCCCGGCAGGGCGCTCAGCGGGCGTTGCTGGTCGAACTCGTCGAGGCGATCGCCATCGGCGCACCCGACACCCTCGACCGCGGCCTGGCGCCGGCCTGGGAGGGAGCGACGGACGACTCCGAACGGCGGCGCGTGGTGATCGATCAGGTGGCCCAGTTGACCGATTCCTCCGCCCTAGCCTGGCACCGGCGTCTCGTCGCGGGCGCCTAGACTCACGGCGTGGCAGGGCGCATCCGGGACGAGGACATCGCGCTCGTCCGCGAGAAGACGCCCATCGCCGACATCATCGGTGAGCACGTCCAGCTGCGCAACGCAGGTGGCGGCAACCTCAAGGGAATCTGCCCATTCCACGACGAGAAGTCCCCCTCGCTGTCCGTTTCCCCGGCACGTGGGCTGTACCACTGCTTCGGCTGTTCGGCCGGGGGAGACGTGATCCGCTTCGTCCAGAACATCGAGCATTTGGACTTCAGCGAGGCAGTAGAGCGCTTGGCTGCGCGCGCGAACGTGCAGTTGCGCTACCTCGATTCCGCCGGCGGCCACGCCACCCAATCGCGCACCCACGGTCAGCGGGCTCGGCTGGTCGAGGCACATCTCGCCGCGGCCGTCTTCTACGCCGAGCAGTTGCGCGGCCCCGAGGCCAGGCCGGCGCGGGAGTTCCTCGCCGGGCGCGGCTTCGACGAGCAGGCGGCGGAACGCTTCGGCTGCGGCTACGCGCCCGAGGGCTGGGAACAACTCACGAAGCATCTGCTGGCGAAGGGGTTCACGTCTGCCGAGCTCATCCTCGGCGGCCTGTCGCGCGAATCCGGGCGCGGATCGCTCATCGACCGGTTCCATCGGCGGCTGCTGTGGCCGATCCGCGATGTCGCGGGTGATGTGGTCGGCTTCGGGGCGCGCCGGCTCTTCGATGACGACAAGGTCGAGGCCAAGTACCTGAACACGCCCGAGACGCCCATTTACAAGAAGAGTCACCTGCTCTACGGCGTCGACGTCGCCAAACGCGAGATTGCCCGCCAGCACCGCGCCGTGATCGTCGAGGGGTACACCGACGTGATGGCCTGCCACCTGGCCGGCGTCACCACTGCAGTCGCGACTTGTGGGACAGCCTTCGGCTCTGATCACGTCTCCGTGGTGCGGCGCATGTTGATGGACTCCGACGCGTTCACCGGCGAGGTGATCTTCACCTTCGACGGTGACGCGCCGGGCATGAAAGCGGCCGAGCGCGCCTTCGGCGACGACCAGAAGTTCATGTCGCAGACGTTCGTCGCGATCGAGCCGACCGGTATGGACCCGTGCGACCTGCGCATGAAATCCGGCGACAAGGCGGTCCTCGACCTGGTCGCCCGGCGCATCCCCCTCGTGGAG
>JBHEMN010000020.1:0-9794 GCA_046262575.1 Jatrophihabitantaceae bacterium | reverse complement strand
GTCATGGACCAGCCCGCCCGGAACCACCCCAGGCGAGGCAGTCGTCGACAGCGTCGGGGTGGTCAGGGGGCTGACGATGACCGACTCACCAAGTGCATTGCAGACACCGACGACCGGGTCGTTGGCGATGTCGCCGGAGTAACGCGCCCGCCACTGGTAGGTCCCCGCTGCCGTGGGGGTGAAGGACGCCGAGTCATAGCTGCCGTTACCGGCCACCGGCACGGTGCTGCTGAACACCGCCGGCCCGGTGCAGGTGGCGTCGCCGGGCCCGTAGAGGTCGAAGGTGATGGTGCCGGTCGGGCTCGACCCCCCGCCCAGGGTGGCGGTGTCGTGGACCTGCCCGCCCAGGATGACCCCGGCCGAGGCTGTCGTCGACAGCGTCGGGGTCACCTTGGCGACGGTGACGGACTCACCGACGGCGTTACAGACCCCGGCCACCGCAGCGTTGGTCACATCCCCGGAATAGCTGGCGACCCAGAGGTAGGTCCCGGCAGCGGTGGGGGTGAAGTTGGGCGAGTCATAGCTGCCATTACCGGCCACCGGCACGACGCTCGTGAACACCGGCGGCCCGACGCAGGTGGCGTCGCCCGGGCCGAACAGGCGGAAGGTGATCGTGCCAGTCGGACTGACCCCCCCGGCCAGCGTCGCGGTGTCATGGACCAGCCCGCCCGGAACCACCCCAGGCGAGGCGGTGGTCGACAGCGTCGGGGGGGTGAAGGTCGTGAAGTTCAGGCACCAGCCGCTGGCAATAGCTCCCGTCTCAGGCGCGCCGTCGTCACGCACGTACAGGCTCCACGTGCCGTTCGGGTTGCTCCCGCCGAAGGCCGAGGTAAGCGTGGCCGCGCCCGTGGGGGCCGGCCGATTGAGCGTGCCCGGGGCGGGACTGATCGGGGGGAGGGCCGAGGGAAAGGTGTCGACGTCGCCGAGCGGGGTGTAGTCGGTGGGCTTCGCCGTCACCGAGGTGTTCGGCGCCGCCCAGGGGCCGGTGGCGGGGACAAGGGCCGGGCCGGCGTCGCTGAAGGTCTCGGTGACGTTGGTCGTCGGTCCGCTCCCGGCGTCGCTCACCAGCACGAGGTTGTTGGCCGAGTTGGGCCCCACCAACAGGACATCGATGTCCTCGGCGAAGGGGTGGGAGACGCCCTTCAGCGTTGCGGTCACCGTCGAGATGTTCCCGGACAGGCCGCTGACCGTGAGGTTCGACGGGTACGGCGTCGTGGAGGGGATCGCGCTGGCCGGGCGCACGGCGATGGACCCGGAGTTGCAGAAGGTGGGGGACGTGCCCGAGGTGGGCGTGTTGACGACCTGGTTCACCGAGCCGTTGCTGGTGGCCAAGGTGGCGGTGCCGTTGTAGGTGGCGGTGATGACGTGGTTGCCCTCCGTTAGGGGGCTGCTCGAGAAGGTGGCCTGCCCGCTCCCGTTGAGCGCGAGGTTGGCGGCCAGGGTCGTGGCACCTTCGGTGAAGGTCACCGTCCCGGACGTCACCGGCCCGCCGGACGTGACGCTGGCGGTGAAGGCCACGCTCTGACCGGTCAATGACGGGTTGGGCGACGAGGTGACCGTCCTGGCGGTGGCGGTCCCCCCACCGGTGGTGATGTCGATGGTCCAGCCGTTTGTGATCATCTCGGCCGGCGTGTCGCAGGCGTCGTTCAGGACGTAGAGGCTCCAAACGCCGTTGGGGGCGATGCCGTTGAAGGTGTTTGCGAGCGTGGCGCTGCCCGTCGGCGCCGGCTTGCCAAGGCCGGCAGGGGCATTTGGGTAGGTGTCGGCGGGGGCACCTGGGCCGACTAGCTCCTGGTAGTCGGCCGGCCGGACGGTGGCCGGCGAGCTCGGCACGCTGTTCTGGGGTAGTAGGGAGGCCGCGGCATCATCGAACGTGATGGTGTAGTTGGACAGGGTCGCTGCACCGGCGTCGGACATAAGCACCATGCTGTGGGCGGCCCCGGGGGCCACCAGGAAGATCTCGAAGTCACCGCCCCAGTCGTTGCCCATCCCCCGAAGGGTTACGTTGACGTCGGAGACTGTGCCGGTGAGCCCGCTCACCGTGATCGGCGACGGGTACGGCGTGGCCTGGGCCGGGGCCCCGCCACACGCCGGCAGCGTCGTCGTGATGGCGGCGGGGTTGCTGAACGCCGTCGCCGACGCCGGTGCCGCCGTGAACAGGATCACCCCGGTGCACGCCAAGGCGAGCGCGGTTATTAGGCGCAGCCACCTCGTCCAATTCCCAATGGATGCAACCACGGCCAGTCCGCCCGTCTGAGAGATCGCAGCCTACCGCCTCAGCGGTGCGGGCCATCGGTCTTTGGTGTTTCTTTAGCGCCATCGTCGATGGTTGACTCACCAGCCTAGGGAGAGAGCAGCCATGAACCCACCAAGAGACGTCGCAGGCCCCGTGACCGGCCGCAGCCTCCAGCGCAGGCGCATGATCGGCGCCGCCGCCCTGCTGAGCGCGTGCCTGCTGTTCACCGCGGGCTGCACCTCGTCCAGCAAGGGCAAAGGGTCGAAGCCCTCGGGCAATCCCCCGCCGGCGACCACTCAACCGGCGAGCACCGCGGGCAGTTCCACGCCGACCGACACGAGTTCGGCCACCTCGAGCGCACCGGTGTCCTCGAGCGGTGCCATTGCCGGTGACTGGAGCGGCACGTTCGCCAACACCACGACGGGCCAGACCGGCACGTTCACCGTCACGTTCACCCAGCAGGGCGAAATGATCACGGGCCACATCACGATCAACGGCAGCGGTGGATCGGGAACGATCAACGGCACGCTGTCCGGCAACAAGATCACCTTCGGCACGATCACCGGTTCGACAGTCACCTTCGACGGCAGCTTCGCGGGCAACTCGATGAGCGGGACGTACAAGGCCGGCACCGACAGCGGAACCTGGATGGCCACCCGCTAGTGCGAGACACGAGCAGGGCCGAGACGTGACCGGCTGCCGCACCGGAAAGCGCCGAGCATCAGCCCCCAGGCCCGAACGAGCTCCTCGATGGTGCGGACAGCGGTGATCAGGGCGGGCTCTGGCCATCGGGTCGTAGCCCAGCCAGGGTCACGGTGACGAGGCGGTGCACGGCAGCCCTGGAGGGCAGGCTACTGGCTGAGGTGAGGGCGTAGAGGCAGTAGGTCGCAAGCTCGGCGGGCGGGATGTCGCCGCGCAGATCCCCGGTCTTGGCGCCTTCGGCGAGCAGGCCGCGGATGAGTTCGTGCAGGTGGTGCTGGGCGCGTGTGACGTGCTCGCCTCGGTGCAGGAGTGCCGCGAATTCGGTGTCGTGGCTGCCGTAGTTGATGAACGCGAAGGCGCGCAGGACGGCGTCGAGTCGTTCGTACGGGTTGCCCGGACCGTCGCGGATTTCCGTGAGCTGGTGAAGGTGGCCGGCGATCTCGCGTTCGTGCCAGGCGTTCAGGATCGATTCGATGTCCGGGAAGTACTTGTACAGCGTCGCGCGACCGATCCCGGTTGCCTTGGCGATCTGGGACATGCTCACCGAGGTCAGCCCGTGCTCAGCCACCAGTGCCGCAGTCGCGTCGAGGGTGGCGTCGCGAACGGCGCTGCGATGGGTCTCCATCGTCTCGGTCCACAACCTGGGCACGAACTGAGTATAGGACGCATCGCCGCGCAACATACAGAATGGTTTGACAGCGACACTATGTATACATAAAGCTAGGGTGGATCGCACGCATCGACGTAGCGCACGGCAGGAGACGACATGGCTGAGCTTCCCCAGCACCGCGACGATGACGGCCTGGACGGCGCCGAGACCGACGTGCCGCGCGGCGCCGGCTCGCGGCGGGTGTACCTCTGGTGGGCTGCCGGCATCGCCCTGGTCGCGGTGATGATCGTGCTGCATCTGAGCGGCGTCGTCGGCGCGGGGAGCCACTGATGCCCGCGAGCTGGCCGGAGTCGCTCGATGATTGATGCGGTGGGTCTGAGCAAGCGTTACGGCGACACGGTGGCCGTCGAGGACCTGTCCTTCACCGTGCCCGCGGGTCAGGTGACCGGGTTCCTTGGCCCGAACGGGGCGGGGAAGTCGACGACGATGCGCCTGATCCTCGGCCTTGACGCGCCGTCCTCAGGGTCGGTGACGGTGAACGGGCGGCGCTACGTCGACTATCGACGTCCCCTGTTGGAGGTCGGCGCGCTGCTGGAGGCGAAGGCGACCCACGGGGGCCGCTCGGCCTACCACCATCTGCTCTGCCTGGCGCTGAGCAATGGGATCTGCCGAGCCCGGGTCGAGCAGGTGCTTGAACTGGTCGGATTGCGCAGCGTCGCCCGGACACGCTCAGGCGGATTTTCTCTCGGGATGGGTCAGCGTCTGGGTATCGCTGCCGCGTTGCTCGGCGATCCGGGTGTGCTGATGTTGGACGAGCCGGTCAACGGTCTGGACCCGGAGGGTGTGCTCTGGATCCGCACCCTGCTGAAGTCATTGGCCGCCGAGGGCCGCACCGTGTTGCTGTCCAGCCATCTGATGAGCGAGATGGCGCTCACCGCGGACCGGTTGATCATCATTGGGCGGGGCCGGCTGATCGCGCAGACGACGATGGCGGATTTCCTGGCGAGCGGGACCGGCAACTTCGTTCGAGTCCGCTCTCCTCAAGCCGGCGAACTCGCCGCACTTCTGCGTGTTCGTGGCTTGCGGCCGTTTCATGAATCGGACGGCACGCTCAAGATCACTGACGCGAGCACGGACGAGATCGGCGCGCTCGCCACAGCTAACGGACTCACCGTGTTGGAACTGTCGAGTCAGCAGGTATCTCTGGAGCAGCGCTACCTGGAACTCACCGCGGATTCGGTCGACTTCCGCGCGACCGAGGACCCTCGCGTCCCGGCCGCAAGGTAAGGGCAGGCCATGACCACCACCGCAGGGCCGCAGCCAACGTTGAATCTGCTCGCGGGCTTTACCGATGTGCTGCGGTCGGAGTTCTGCAAACTGCGTTCGGTCCGCTCAACGCTGTGGACATTGCTGGCCGCGGTGGTGTCCAACATCATCCTGGCCGGGCTTGCCGCCATCTTTCTGACCAGCCGTCTCAGCGCGCGCGAGAGGGCCAGCATCGATTCGATCCGCGTCAGCCTCGCCGGGCTGCACCTGTCCCAGATCGCGTTCGGCGTGCTCGGGGTACTCGTGATCACCAGCGAATACAGCAGTGGCATGATCCGCGCGACGCTCAGCGCGGTGCCGCGCCGCCGGCAGGTGCTCGCCGCGAAGTCGCTCGTGTTCGCCGCGGCCGGGCTGGCGGTCGGGGGGCTGTCGTGTCTGGGCGCCTACTTCGTCTTCCAAACGTTCCTGCCCGGCGAAGCTCTCAAGTCCTCGATTGGTGACCCGGGGGTGCTTCGGGCGGTACTGGGTGGTGGGCTCTATCTCACGGTGCTCGGGTTACTCGGTCTCGGGCTCGGCGCGGTGTTGCGCTCCGGCGTCGCCGCAATCGCCACACTGTTCGGGTTGTTGTTCGTTCCGACGATCCTGGCCGAAATCCTGCCGCCGTCGTGGCGTGGCACCGTCGCGCCGTACCTGCCGATGAATGCCGGGGAAAGCATCTACTCGCTTCAACGTGAATCCGGTGCCCTCGCTGCCTGGCCCGGGTTCGCCGTCTTCTGCTTCTACGCCGCGACCGCACTTGCGCTCGGATTCGTGTTGATCACCCGCCGTGACGCATGACCGGAACCGTCACAGGAAAGGAAACGCCAATGCCGACCGCGCAAGGCCATGTCGCCACGGCACGCCCGAGCCGCTATCTGGTCCAGCTCTGCAATCACGCGAACAAGATCGGTAGCGCGCGCGGACATCGACGCCGCGCTCATGCCGGCAGTGAAGGGCCGGCCTTCGGCGATGTGCAGGTGAGCGCGGACTGGTCCGAGACTCGCGGCACCATCAGTTTTACCCCGTGGGGCCAATGCACGATTCAGGCCACTCTGGACGCGTTGACGCTGCATGTGGAAGCCACCGACGACTACGGCCTGCGACGGATCCAGGACATCATCGCGCGCGACTTCGACAGGATCGGGCGTCGCGACAAGCTGACGGTGGACTGGCGTCGGCCCGAAACGCCCGGCGGCGAGCCCGGCCATGAGCCCGAAGTGGAACCCGAAGAGCTGTAGCGCGGGGGCCGCGGCGCCCGCCTCACGCGCACGGGTCGACAGTGACTTCGCTGTCCCATCGCCGGCGTCGCCAGGACAGGTACGTGGTAAGCATGACGCGGCGAATGTAGAGCTCCGGGTTGTCGCGGCGGGTCAGCTTCGTCCAGCGCGGCAGGGTTTTGGCCAATGCTGTTTGCACGAGATCCTGCGCGTGCTGCCAGTCACCGGTGGTCAGCCAGGCGGTACGCAGAAGTTGCGGGGATCGGGCGTGCACGTACTCGCGGAACCCGTCCGGGTCGTCCACGACCGCTCTCCTGTCCTCACCTATCTATACCGACGCGATGGCGCCCGTGAATGGGTTGTCATCCGGGTCGAATCAGTTCCCCTCGGTGGCGGTGTACAAGGCGGGGTCGGTGGCGAACGCGGCGATGCATTCGCGGGGGCGGCGGTGCTCGCGCCGTGCGCCTCGGTGAGCGCGACGAAACCGGCGAGGTCGACGAACGCGACGGTCATCTCGGGCGTGGCGCTCAGTCTCCTTTGGCTCGGCTGCGGCGGCGGTTAGCTGGTCTTGCGGGCGGCGCCGGCGAACGCGTGACCGGCGAAATGGGGTTCCGGTGGGACTGTCGATCGCAGCCCGTGCCGGGACAGTTCGTCGGCGAATTCTTCGGCTTCGAACCGGTCCTCGCGCGGATGGACGGTGAAGGTGCGGAACAGCCAGGTGTCCAGCGTGTGGCGGGGTACGTCCTCGAACAGCAGCAGACCACCGGGCCGCAGTACGCGGGCGATCTCGCCGATCGCGGTGCGCCAGTCGGGGACGTGGTGGATCACCCCGAACTCGACAACCGCGTCCTCGCTTGCGCTCGGCTGCTCTATCTCGCAGGCGTCCCCGACCGCCAGGGTTACCGTCGTGCCGCGGGCGTGGAGCCGTCGTTGCGCCTTGTCGATCATCGCCGGGTCGAGGTCGAACGCGGTGACCTGGGCTGCATGCAGCCGGTCGAGGAGCACTTCGACGCCGACCCCGCGCCCGCAGCCGATCTCCAGGACGTGTTGACCGGCGAGCGTGCCCCCGGCCAGGCGCTGGAACCAGGCGGCCTCGCGGCGGTGCTGATGTGCCGCGCGCAGCGGGTTGTTCATCGCGACGCGTTCGATGCGGTTGAGCTTCACGGGCGCTCCTTCGACCGGGACCGGCCGCACACCGGCCCGTCGCTGCTGTGGCTGTTCGCCCGCTGCGTGCAGGAATCATCTAACTACCCGGCGCTGGGCGGGATCGCGGCCCGCGTCGTCCCCACCAAGCCGGGGATACCCAGGCGGTGCGCTAGTGCTTCTCGGGTACCGATTGCCGGGTCACTCCCAAGCGCTCGGCGATGTCTTGCCAGTCCCAGTGGTGTGCTTGACAACATTCGATCGTTCGGGACGGGTGGCGACCTGGTCTGAGTTGACGACCTTGGCTGCGGAAAGCTGGGCACATGCCCAAACGGTCGAGTGTGGGTGCGTTGGCTGTCGCAGCCGCCCCGCTGGTCTTCGTCTTGTTGTGGAGCACCGGATTTGTTGGCGCGAAATACGGACTGCCCTATGCTGACCCGTTCACCTTCTTGGCTGTTCGTCTCGGTATAGCCAGCGTCCTTCTTGCCGGGCTGGCTGCGTTGACCCGCTCACCGCGTCCCGCCTCACGCGCCGAGTATCTCCGCGCCGCCGTGGTCGGGCTGCTGCTGCACGCCGGCTACCTAGGCGGCGTCTTCTTCGCCATCAGCGACGGCCTGCCTGCGAGCGTGGCAGCAGTCGTGGTGAGCCTGCAACCGGTGCTGACCGCTGCCCTGGCCACGAGGCTGCTCGACGAACACCTGCTCACCGCGCAATGGATCGGGCTCGGGATCGGGATCAGTGGAGTCGCGCTCGTTCTCGGACCCGGGGTGGCGGCAGCCACCGGGGCAGCGTCATTTCCACCGGTCGGCATCGCCGCCTGCGTCCTGGCACTGCTGGCGGGCACTGCCGGCACGCTCTACCAGAAGCGACACGGAGATCAGATTCCGTTGCTGTCCGGGACCGCGGTGCAATACGCCGCCGCCGCACTCGTTTTGCTCCTGGCCGCCGGTGCCAGCGAGCAAATGCGGATCGCATGGACCGCGCACTTCATCGCCGCATTGGCATGGCTGATCCTCGCGCTCTCACTCGGCGCGGTCCTTCTGCTACTGCTCCTGCTGCGCCGCGGGAGCGCCGCAAGTGTCTCCAGCCTGTTCTACCTGGTCCCGCCCGCCACCGCCTTCGAGGCCTACCTACTCTTCGGAGAACGACTGCCACGCCTGTCATTGGCTGGGGTCGCCGTCACGGCCATCGGAGTTGGCCTCGTCCTGCGACCGCCGCGACGCACTCCCGCAACACACTGAGCGGCCCGCAAACGGCGGCGTGGCTGTGTCAACTGAGTGAAGTCCCGCAGATACGGTCAAGGACGTCACGCCCGATCGAGAGTTCCGCTCAGGAGCTATGCAACGCGATGGCTGAGATGCGTCGACCGACCGACCCCTCCGTCACCAGATAGGTCACGGTCAACTGACTGATCTCTCACCTTGCGGATGCCGACATGCCCTTTAACCGGTCGATGTCCGCTGTTTGCGGCGTGTGCTCCCCCGACTGGACTCGACCAGGCCCTTCGAGGGATCTTGAAGGCTGGCCAGTGTCATCTAGTTCCGATTAGTGCTGGCCGCGGAGCCTGTCGAGCGCTGCGGTCAGTTTGGCGCGGGCCTCGGTGGCGACAGGCTCCAGGTCGGTGTTGCCGGTGAAGGTGACCATCACTGCGGGGTCGAGTGCCTCGACGACGGTGCGATGTTCGCCGATCGAGCGCAGCACAACATTGCAGGGCAGCAGCAGGCCGATCGAAGTTTCCGCGGTCAGGGCACGATCGGCGAGGACCGGGTTGCAGGCGCCGAGGATGATCTGTGGCGGGATGTCTTTGCCGATCTTGTTTTTCAGGGTGGCGGCGACATCGATCTCGGTGAGGACCCCGAATCCCTGTTCAGCGAGCGCGGCCTCCGCGCTTTCGCGAGCCGTGGCGATGTCAGTCATGAGCTCGATGCTCATGCCGTAGTCGGTCATTGCTTACTCCTACTTGGTGGTGATCGTTCTCGGCTGATTGATCTCGGTCATTGGTGGGAGAAGCGGACGTTGGCAGAATCCGGGCGAGCCAGCGTGGGCGTCGAGTCTGGCCCGGATGCGCGACCCGGACGATGCCGCCGACTCATATGACCAACACAACGACCGCAGCCGCGACTGCCGCCGCCGCCAGCACGAGACTGAGGGACCGCACAACGCGCGACGGTGGCAACGGCTCACCACGGCGCATCGCACGGTCGACGGCGATCCATCGCGGCCGGGCTACCGCCAACACAGTGCCGCCCAGGAGCACCAGCCCCAATCCGACACCACGCCGCAGCAACTGCGCACCGGCCTCCGGCAAGGCACCCACCACCGCGACACCAGCAGCCAACAACGCCAGACCTGTTCGGAGGTAAGCCAAGTAGGTCCGCTCAGCCGCCAAGCTCATCCGGTAATCCGGCTCCTGTTCACCGCCGACAGCCCTGTCCATACCTTGAGTTTCCGCTACGCGTCTCCCCAAGCGTCAAGCGGGAGGCCGGCAGACCCTCGCGCCCAATTTCGGCGTCATACCCCGCCCCCGGCGGGACGCCCGCACCGCCAGCGTGCGCAATGCTCCACCTGGCGCACCGTCCTC
>JBHEMN010000019.1:0-3280 GCA_046262575.1 Jatrophihabitantaceae bacterium | reverse complement strand
CCAGCGGTGAAGTGTTGATGCCGATCGTCATGGAGATGGACGGCTCGTCGACAGTGATCAACGGCAGCGGCCGTGAGTCCTCGGAGTCGGCGAGCGTCTCGCCGATGGTGATGTCGTCGATGCCGGCGATCGCGATGATGTCGCCCGGGCCGGCCGACTCGGCCGGAAAGCGGTCCAACGCCCGGGTGATGAGCAACTCGGTGATCTTGACTCGTTCTACAGTCCCGTCGGCGCGGCACCAGGCGGCCTGCTGGCCCTTGCGGATCGTCCCGTTGTGCACCCGGCACAGCGCGAGGCGGCCGAGGTACGGCGAGGCGTCGAGGTTGGTGACGTGCGCCTGCAGCGGCGCGCCGTCCTGGAAGGAGGGGGCCGGAATCGCCGACATGATCGTCTCGAACAGTGGCTGAAGATCCTCCCCCTCGGGCATGGCGCCGTCTTCGGGCCGCTTCAGCGACGCGCGGCCGGCGCGAGCTGACGCGTAGACGATCGGGAACTCGATCTGGGCTTCGCCGGCGTCAAGGTCCAGGAACAGCTCGTAGGTCTCGTCGAGAACGTCGGCAATGCGGGCATCGGGGCGGTCGACCTTGTTGATCACGAGGATCACGGGCATGCCCGCGGCCAGGGCCTTGCGCAACACGAAGCGGGTCTGCGGCAGCGGACCTTCCGACGCGTCGACGAGCAGTACGACGCCGTCGACCATCGACAGCCCCCGCTCGACCTCGCCGCCGAAGTCGGCATGGCCCGGCGTATCGATGATGTTGATCGTCAGCCGCTCCCCGTTGGGCATCACATGATCGACCGCGGTGTTCTTGGCCAGGATCGTGATGCCCTTCTCACGCTCGAGGTCGTTCGAGTCCATGACCCGCTCGTTGACGTCGCCGGTATCGGCCTGGTGGGCGGTGAACGCACCGGACTGCCAGAGCATCGCGTCGACCAGCGTGGTCTTGCCATGATCGACATGCGCGACGATCGCGACGTTGCGCAGATCGTTTCGCTGTCCCATCAGGCTGCTTCCTCAGCCCTAGTGAGTGCGCGCTCGGCGCGGACGTCGCTCGGCGTGCTGCGAGCTACGTGCCGGGGCCCCGGCGCTCGGGCGGCGGTGGGCATTGCGGCCACCACGCCCGGAACGACCAGGGTGCGGGGCGCTGCCGTCGGCCCGCGGTGCGACAGCCTTGCGCGGACGCGGTTCGACAACGGCGACACCACTCGGGCGCCGCGCTCCAGTAACCCGGTGCACCGCTAGATCGCCGGCGATGGCGTCGCGCTGCTCGGGGTACACCCCCGCGGCGCCGAGCATCTTGCGAACGTCGCGCTCCTCAGCCGGAGTGGTGAGAAGCACCACGACGCCGCTCTCGCCGGCCCTAGCGGTGCGACCTGACCGGTGCAGGTAATCCTTGGGGTCGGCCGGGGGATCGACGTGCAGAACGAGCGTCACGTCGTCGACGTGGATGCCCCGAGCTGCGACATCTGTGGCGACGAGCACGGGTACCGAACCGTCGCGGAAGGCCTCGAGCGCGCGATTGCGCTGCGACTGCGAGCGACCACCGTGCAGTGCGCCGGCCGACACGCCGACCCGGCCCAGGTTTCGGGCGACCCGGTCAGCACCGTGCTTGGTGCGCACGAAGCACAGCGTGCGTCCTTCACGCGCGGCGATTGCGGCGACCAGGTCGAACTTGGCGTCGAAGGTAACCCGGAAGACGTGATGCGTCATGGTGTCGATGGACGCTTCGACGGTGCTCAGCGCGTGCACCGACGGGTTGGTCAGGTAGTTCTCGACGAGCGTCGCGACAGCACCGTCGAGGGTCGCGGAGAACAGCAGGCGCTGGCCACCGCGCGGCGTCTGGTCGAGCAGGCGACGCATCACCGGAAGGAATCCGAGGTCGGCCATGTGGTCGGCCTCGTCGAGCACCGTCACCTCGACCGAGCCGAGGTGGCAGGACCGGCGCGCGATCAGGTCTTCGAGTCGGCCCGGCGTGGCGACGAGGATGTCGACGCCCTTCTCCAGTGACTGGATCTGCTTGGCTATCGGCAAACCGCCGGCGACCAGCCGCACAGACACTCCGCGCGCGCTGGCCAGCGGGGTGAGCGCGTCGGTGACCTGCATCGCGAGCTCACGAGTGGGTACGAGCACCAAACCCCGCGGCCGGCGCGGTGTCGACGCGGAGCCTTCGAGGCGCGCGATAAGCGGCAGGCCGAATGCGAGCGTCTTCCCGGAGCCAGTGGCGGCCCGGCCGAGCAGATCACGTCCGGCTAACACGTCGGGAATGGTGGCGGCCTGGATCGGGAAGGGCGCCTCGATCCCGTTGCGGGACAGGGAGGTGACCAGAGCACGGGGTAAACCGAGTTCGCCGAAACCCGGCAGGTTGTGGATGGGGACGATGCTCACCGGCAGTTGGTCCCAGAGCGAGCGCGACGCCGTGGGGCTGCGGGGAACGGCGCGCCGGCGGGGCGCATCGGGACTGCGGCGCGGTGTGGAGCGGCGCGAGGAGGACGGCACGAAAGTGCGGGACACAATGATCCTTCGGGACGGCGGCGCGTCCCGGCAATCCGCGCGTCTGTGGCGCGGTTCTGGTACGAGCCCGACGCGATGATCGCGTCGATGATGAAGCTGCAAACGCGGGCAATCGGTGCCCGCCAACTGATTGCAGTCTACGTGCTGCGCGTCTGGCTCATGACCACATGCGGCGCCCAGCGCAGGCGATCGACGATTTCTGCCCCGCGCTGTCATGCCGCGGGGCCATGGATGGGTCATCATCTCGGCATGGGAGCCAGTGCTGCCGAACCGATGACACCGGTCTACCGCGCCGTCGTAGCCCTCTGCACGCCGGTCCTGCGGGCATGGGGGCGGTTGCGGGTGAGCGGTCTTGAGCACTTCCCGGCCAACGGCCCGACTCTGCTCATCGCCAACCACGACAGTTACTGGGATCCGATCGCGATCGCGGTCGCCGCCCGGCACCAGCGCCAGGTGCGCGCGCTCGCCAAGTCCACGATCTGGAAGGTGCGCCCGATCGGCTGGCTGATGGACGGGATGGGGCACATTCCGATCGAGCGCGGCACCGGCGACGCGGGTGCGATCCAGGCCGCCGTCCGGGAACTGGGCGCCGGGGCCTGCGTCGGAATCTTCCCCGAGGGAACCCGTTCGCTCGGGCGCGACCTGCGGGCCCGTAGCGGAGCCGGCCGCCTGGCACTCGCGGTGCCCGAAGCGACGATTGTGTGCGCACGCGTCACGGGTAGCACCGACATCGTGCGGCTGCCCAAGCGGCCCGCTGTCAGCGTCGAG